>SKWJ01000485.1 GCA_007128995.1 Paracoccaceae bacterium | reverse complement strand
GGTCTCCGTAGGGTCCGTGGTTGAAGTCGCCAAACTCCACCTCGACCATACACCTCGATGGCCACCCGGGATCACACCGCCGGCGGCGACGAAATTACACCAGCTCCTCGGACGCTAACCCTACAGAGGAGCGCACCGACAACCCGCGAGATCAGGCAACTTCAGAGCTAGGGCGCGAGCTCCCAATTGCATCCGCGTCCTAGGCATAATATGGCATGTCGGTAGCGGGCCGGGCGCCAAGGGCGCTGGGTGTGTACGAGGCTGACAACCTGCACGAAAGTACGCTTGATGACCACTCCCGGCCTTCACGAAGACCGCTCGCCTGAGGGAGAGGCAATACCTGGACCGAAGATGCGCTTCACAGATGCGCCTATCAGGAACGATAAGGACTTCATGGGCGCACTGGCCAAGGGCCTTGCCGTACTCGAACTGTTCAACGAAGGAAAGTCCGAACTGACGATTTCCGAAGTAGCTGCACGCACTGGATTAAGTGCGGCGGCAGCACGGAGATGCTTGCTGACGCTCATGGAACTGGGCTACCTCACGGCAAACCGCAAGCAATTCTCGGTGACTGCGAAAGTTCTCAACCTTTCCTATACATTCCTGTCATCGACGAAATTCTGGATGGTTGCGCAAAATGCGCTGGACAGCATAAGCGACGATCTCAACCTGTCTTGCAGTGCGGCTGTACTCGAAGGCGAGGATATCGTTTTCGTGGTGCACGCGCCAGTGCGGAGCACCGGTCCGGTCATCGTGGTAACCGGCACCCGTCAGCCTGCCTTTGCAACAGCCATGGGCAGGGTCCTGCTGGCCCATCTGCCCGATGACCAGATCAACGCTTTCCTCTTGGCGCGCAGGTTCCCGAAGCTGAACCCCAACACGAAGACCGACCCCGACATGCTGCGCGCAGAGATCCTCGCCGTGCGCAAGAGAGGCTATGCGTTGATAGATCAGGAGGCCACCCTTGGCACCTGTGCGGTGGCCGTCCCGGTCGTCGACCGGAATGGCCGACTTATCGCGGCCATCAATGCCGCCGCACGGACAGCTGCGCTCCCGGCGCCTCAACTGAAAGACAAGGCGCTGGACCGCCTGCTTGAACTCTCGCATAATCTCGGTGCTCAGGTCTGGTAATCCGACCGATCATCCTCGTGCGAAACGACGCCTTAGAAAACGGGCGCTTCGCACGGCAGCCATCGCCGGAATACGCAGGGCGTAGAATGGATAGACGGCAGGAGGCAGCGTACAGATCGGAAGATGCGGATTGTCACTGCCCCGACAGAGCTGGGCCGCCAGTCTTCCCATCGCGGTTGCCAGCGCAACCCCGCGCCCGTTGCAGCCGTAAGCAGCGATCATCCCGTCATCGAGACGGATGACTCGCGGAAGATGGTCTCGTGTCAGCGCCAGTTTTCCGCTCCAGCGATGGGGGAACGCCACCTCCTCCAATGCAGGAAACATGAGCCTTGCGGCACGCGTCAACTGGTCGAAATAACTCGCCGCCTCCCGGCTCCCGAGGGGTCCGCTTCCACCGATGATGAACCGGCCATCGCGATCGCGCCGGAAATAGACCCCGAGATCCATCAGATCCGACACCGGTTGTCCACTCGGCAGAATGCCACTGCCAACATGGTCCGGCAGCGGCTCGGTTGCGACCTGGCAACTCTGAATCGGAATCATTGCGCGCACAAGTCCGGGCCAGAGCCCCTCCAGATAAGCGTTGGTGGCCAGCACAACGGTTCGAGCGCGCAGGGCTCCCTGTTGCGTTCTCAGCACCCACAGACCGCGATCGCGCTCAAGTGCCATGACGCGCGTCCGGCTGAAGATCCGGGCACCCGCATGGGCTGCAGCCGCAGCGAGTCCGCGCGCATAACCAAGTGGCTGGACGCTGCCGCACCGATGGTCCAGCATCCCGAAACGGAACAGCCCAGTCCCGGTCAACTCCCTCAGCCTGTCGGGATGGAGAAGTTCCACATGGGCGCCGCGCTTACTGAATTCGGCGACACGCGCCGAGATCGCGGCGCCCACGGGAATGGACCTTGCCGCCTGAATCCAGCCAACGCGGCGGGGTTCGCAGGGGATGCCGAATCTCTCGATCAGTTCGAAGACCAAATCCGCTGTTTCGGCGCCGAACCGATAGAGCGCCTCGCCATGTTCGTCGCCAAACTTTGCGCGAAGCTCCTGCGGGTCGAGCTTGAGACCTGCGATGACCTGGCCACCGTTGCGCCCCGAAGCGCCCCAGCCCGGTTGCTGGGCTTCAACCACGCAGCAGTCGGTTCCTGCCTCGGCCAGATGCAATGCGGCCGACAGACCGCAAAACCCACCTCCGACAATCGCCACCTCGACCTTCTCGCCATTCGAAAACCGATGCGACGCCGGCTCGTCCGCTTCTGCCGTCGACTGCCAGAGAATGCCCGTTTCACGGCCCCGAACTTCGGTCAACATTGCCCTTGCCGCACCTGCTCAGACCGCAATGAGATCAAGCGGACTCCGAGACAGGAATCTGGCGCCCTCCGGCTCGTAGACGCAGGTGTCGACCAGCCAGGTCCCGAAAAGGCTTTCGAAATTCGTCACCATGTTTTCCTCGAACACACGATCGAGATACTTGTCGTCTCGGGCATGGAAGTAGAATTCACCAACCCAGTCCGGGGGGAGGCTAATGCCCAGCTCATACCCCAGCGCCCAGCCGGGTTCATCCCAGAGTCCGACCTCCTCAAGATATTCCCGCAGGATACCGTTGACGTCGCGAACCGTCATGCCGGGTTTGACCGTCCGCATCGCACCGAAAGCCCCCGCCGCCTTGTGATGGCGATCGATCATTTCCTTCGGAGGATCGCCGAGGTAGTATCCGCGCATGACATTGCCGTGGTAGCGATTGAACACACCGCAAAGGTCTGCTTTCAGGATTTCGCCGCTACGCAATTTTCGTCGTCCGGCCATGTTGTGTCCGGTCGCAAGAGATTTTCCGTCCTCCACCGGAGCCGCATTGAAGATTGGAATGAGGGCGGGGAACTCGCTGCCCGCGGCCATCATGGCTGACGTTACTTCTCCGAACAACTCCAGCTCGGTCATGCCCGGACGAATGGTTCGGACGATTTTTTCGTGCCCGATATCGGCGAGCCGGACGGCCTCTTCAATACATGCGACCTCGGCCGGTGACTTCACCCTGCGAATTGCCCGGGTAAGGGCGCTTACGTCGACCACGCGGCTCCCATGTGCCAGAAACGCCCCTTCGAGCATGGTGCTGACCGCACGATTGGGCAGGTAGCTCCATAATTCGAAACCGACCGTTCCTCCGAGCCATCCTCGTGCCTTGAGTTCGGCCATGATGAAGGCGATGTTGTCCGGCGCTTCCCGAGACGGAAAATACATGTTGTTTCGCGACGTCGATTTTCGCGAAAGGACGGCGTGTTCGTTCGGTGAGTCAAAGTGCAGAAATTCATCGTGGTCGACATGCACCACGGTGCCATAGACGTTCGGGTAGCGCATGGGGCCCTGTGCGCGATACCAGCTCGCATAGAAGCCGTGCAGCCAGCAGACCGTCTCGGGCGACGTCAAATAGAGAAGATCGATCCCTTGGCGCGCCATTTCCTCGCGCAGACGCACGAGTCGCCCGGCGTATTCCTCTTGAGAAAAGGCCAGCTCGTCCGGAACGCCCGGCGGTTCGGTATCGCCTGCCGTCATTCCCAGATTGATCGTCATGGTTACGCTCCCTTATGCCGTCCGGGCGACGCCTGCCTAATCCAGTGTAGCGGGCGCCATGGCGTAGCTGTTTTGTGTATCGATGTAGCGATTGCCGTGCATTCGGCCGACCAATTGGAGACGTTCGTTGCAAATCCTCAGCGGCTCCATTGAGGCAAGCGCCGCATCCATGATGTGCATGACGATAATCTTCCCTATAATCAGGGTCATCTCCTCGGAGAGCTCGACCGCCTTCCAAAGGTGGCATTCGAAGGATGCGGGAGCCTCCTCCAGCCTATGAACACTGATTGAATCTGCAGGACAGATCGCTATGCCCGTTCGCGCCGCTTCGCTTACTCCTGGCGGAAACGGTGCAGCAGAGAAGTTCATCGCCTCTGCCTGCGGCTTGCTGACCAGGTTAACCACAAACTCCCCAGTGCGCAGGATGTTCGAACAGGTGTCCTTCGGCTCGCCCGTGCTTCGGCGGTTCGTCGAGAAGGCTAGAAGCGGTGGCGTCGTGCCAATCACGTTGAAGAAGGAGTAGGGGGCGAGGTTCGTTCCGGAATCAGGGTTCCGTGTGCTTATCCAGGCAATCGGTCTCGGCGTAATGGTTCCGGCCAGCAGTCGGTAGCGGGCGCCGGCATCCACACTATCAAGTGCTATTTTCATCAGACGTCCGTTCCTATTTTCGCCTCAAGAGAGCCGCGCAAGAAGGCCGGCGAAAACTCGCCCTCGTTGCATGGTCGGTGCCATTTCGATGTGTTCGTGCAGTGTGTGAGCCCCGTCGCCTTTCGCTCCCAGCCCGTCGAGCGTGGGGATTCCCAGAGCACCGGTGAAGTTGCCGTCGGACCCGCCACCTGCGCTTTCATGGGTCAGGTCCATGCCCAGCGAGCCTGCAAGCTCCCTGGCAGTCTCGAACAGGCGTAGCGTTTCGGCGCGGGGCTCCCATACCGGACGCGCGACCCCACGTTCGACTTCTGTCGTTATCCCGTTTTCCACCCCATGCAGGGCCATCATGCGGGCGGTCGCCCGATCGAGGTCCGCCTGGCGTTTTGCCATGACGAGTACTTCGGCATCGCAGGTGTCAGGCACGCAATTGACCCACTTGCCACCATTTATTACGCCAACACTGAAGGTGGCGTCGTCGCTCGTCATGGCATTGATTTCGATGACCCGTCTTGCCATCCCCTCGATGGCTGATCTCCCTTCGCTCAATCGGGCTCCCGCATGACTTGGGCGGCCTCTCGCACGAAGATTGAAACGAGCAATGGCATAGCGGCCGGAGATGACTGCGTTGGAGGGGCGGGCTGGCTCCGGCACGAGAACATGGCAGTTTCGTGAAGCTTCGGCCTCAATGATTTCCCGTGTGAAGGGTGTGCCGATCTCCTCGTCCCCTGTAAGCAGGAACGTCACGGGAAGATGGGTTGAGATACCGGCTTGCGTCAATGCACGAAGGGCGCTCACGGCAAGGCAGAGCCCCCCCTTCATGTCGAGGATGCCGGGGCCGTAACAGCGCTCTCCATCCTCTCGCCACGGCAGTCTGTGAAGGGTGCCGATCGGATGAACGGTATCAAGATGCGCCAGAATCAGAATGCCCTTTTCGCCGGCATGAGGATGCGGCATCCGTGCTCGAACAACTCCGCCAAGCCCGGTGGGCGCCGAGAGGCGCTCGACGGTTGCCCCCATGATGGCCAGATCGCGGCCAGCCAGATCGAACATGCGGTTCACGGCCTCGGCATCCCAGGTGGGGCTTTCGCACAGAACCCAGGACCTAAGCCGTGCCAAGAAATCATCCGCATCGAACGGAAGCGCATCGATTTGCAAAGGAAACTCCGTCGTGGCGCACTTGGGGGGCGGGTGGGGCAGCACGTCTTGCCATGCGCCGCCCCGGTCGCGGTGTCCGGTCATTCAGTCATGAACTGGTCGAAGCGTTCGATCGCCTCCGGCGCGTTCTCCGCCCACCACGCGGCATCAAGCAAAAGCTGCCGGTTGACGTTATCCGGGGCCGTGGGGAGCGTTGCGGCGGTTTCGGCGTCGATGATGCCGGTCTCGAAGATCGCCATGTTCGCCGCACCGTAGCCCGAGAGCCGTGCCATTTCAGCCTGATATTCGGGCTTAGCGAATTCCGCCAAGATGCGCATGGCGAGATCCTTGTTGCGCGTACCCTTGACGATGGCCCAGCAGCCGAACTCCATGATGCCCTGGTTGAACGTGTAGGTGATCGGAGCACCATCCGCCGCGGCGGAATCAAGACGCGCGTTGAAAGTCCAGATCAGGTCGATACCGCCGTCGCGTACCAACTGCTGTGCCTCTGCGCCCGAGCCCCACCAGGCGGTGACATGCGGCCTGATCCGACCAAGACTGTCGATCGCACGGTCGAGATCCATCGGATAGACTTCTTCCGGCGGCACGCCGTCGGCCATGAGAGCACCTTCGAGCATGTGACGCGCGGTGCGCCGCAGCGATCTTGTCCCTGGGAAATTCTCGACATCCCAGAACTCGGCCCAGTTGCTCGGTGGATTGGCGATGTTCTCGGTGTTGTATCCCAGCACTGTCGAGAAGATCGTGCTGCCAACGAAATGATCGCTGTAGGAACCCGGTGTGAAATCCGAGACATCGATGATGTCGAAGTCGAGCTCTTCGTACAGGCCGTCTGCCGCACCACGGGCGCATTGCGACGCACCGAACTCGACAATGTCGAACGTCGGCGCACCGGCAGCATGCTCAAGGCGAATGAGTGTGTCGTTGTCGGATGTCTCGATCGACCACGTTACGCCCAGCTTTTCACCGATCGGTTCAAGGAAGGCCTCCGTGATGTGGTCGAGATAGATCCCACCGGCTGTCATGTAGCGAATGGTTTCGGCGCCGGCTGTCGTCGGCAGGCTTGCTGCGAGGCCAAGCGCCGCAGTGGTAGCGAGAAGGGCGGGTCTCATTGGCATACTCCCTGAGTGGTTTGGTCGGTTCCGAACGGATGGTGTGTCCTTCACTGCCCGGATTGCCCCGCTCTTGTTCCTCGGTCGGGCGCGGGGGGCCGTCATCTCGAGGTTCTTCGGTTGAGCAGCAATATGAGGCCGGCGATTATCAGCGAAGCAACGATGATGATCGTCGAAATTGCGGCTACAGTTGGCGTGATGGCGTCGCGCAGTGCAACAAACATTCGTCGGGTGAGCACCGTGTTCTCGCCGCCTGCAACGAACAGGCTGACGATAACCTCGTCGAGCGACGTGGCAAAGGCGAACACGGCTGCGCAGACCACGGATGGTGCGATCTGCGGCAGCGTCACGAAAAAGAACGCCCCCAGACGACTGGCGCCGAGGCTTCGGGCAACCATCTCCTGTTTCATGTCGAAGGATTTCAGCCCGGCCAGCACGGTGATTGTCACGATCGGGATCGCGAGCAGTGCGTGCGCAAACACAATGCTCGGCATGGAGTTCACGACCCGCAGCTTGATATACACATAGAAAACTGCAATCGCAATCAGGATATGCGGCACGATGAGCGGCAGTAGCACAACCCCGTAGGCGAGTCTGGCCCAACGGGGTGCAGCCGAATTGATGGCATATGCGGCCATCACCCCGATCGGCGTTGCCACCAGCATCGTAAGGGTCGCCGCGGTCAGCGAAGCTCGCAGCGAGGCCTGCCACTCGCGCGATTCAATGAAAGCGGAGTACCAACGCAGCGAGTAACCAGGTGGAGGGAAGGTAAGATACTGCGAATCCGAAAACGAGACTGGAATCACCACAAAGATCGGCAGGATAAGGAACAGCAGCGTTGCGAGCACCACCAGGAACAGCCAGCTGCGGCGCCAGAAAGAAATATGATGGAGATCTCTCATCGGGTCGTCCCCCAGAGCTGCCCGCCGCCGATGAGCCTTGCAGCGAGGATCAGGATTGACGAGGCAATGAGAAGCAGGACGACTCCTAGAGCACTGGCGGCACCCCAGTCGAAATACTCCTGGATATTGCTGGCGATCTTCATCGATACCATGGTCACCCGCCCGCCACCAAGCAGCGCCGGTGTGACGTAGAACCCGATACTCTGAACGAAGACCAGCACAACACCCGCCCATATTCCGGCCAGCGACATTGGCAGGAAGACCCGGAAAAAGGCCGACGTCGGCGGGGCGCCCATGCTGGCTGCGGCGTGCATCAGATTCCAGTCGAATGACCTGAGGTTCGCATAGAGCGGCAGGATGAAGAACGGCAGCATCACATGCACCATGCCGATGATCGTGCCGGTCTCGTTGTAGAGCAGGAGGAATGGATTGTCGGTCAGGCCGACCTGTTGAAGAAACGGCACAATCGGTCCTCGCGCGCCGAGGAGGATCAGCCAGGCATAGGTTCGTACCAGGATCGAGATCCAGAACGGAATCATCACCATCGCCAGCCCGACCGCTGCCAGCGGCCCCGGAAGCTGGGCGAGCAGATAGGCGGTAGGGTAGCCGACAACCGCACAGATTACGGTGACGATCACGCTAATCTTGACCGTGGTCCACAGAATGTTCTGGTACGACCGCATGGTCCAGATGCGCTCGTAATGAACAAGACTGTATTCGCCCCCCTCAATCAGGGAAAGATAGAATAGCCAGCCCACGGGGATGATCAGCAGCGCCAGCAGGAGGGCGCCTGCCGGAAGCAACAGGGAGAGTACGAGCAGTCGGTCTCGCCGTCCCTGCCGCGCCAGCGCAACGGCGTTCGGGGCTGCAGGCTCGGCAGCTTGGTGCTGCTGTGTCCGAGGCGGAATCAACGAGCCCGCGGTGCTCATGGATCATCCTCCACTGCAATCGTGTCGGACTCGTGGATCGCCAGGCACATGCCCGAACCCGGATCGGGCATTGTCGACATCGTTCCTGCATTTGTGCTCCGTCGCAGATGGATGCGCTGACCCCACGGCAATTCTGCCTCGATCAGAACCGAGCCTCCCTGATAGGTGGCGCCGACCACCACGCATTCGATGGAGTTGATGCCCTCGCGTTGTTCGTCGCGTCCCACCAGGAAGGTCTTTTCCGGTCGAAGGACGATGAGCCCCTTCTGGCCGCGATCGACCGAGCTGTGCGCCAGACGGAAAACCTCTGCGCCAACCCGTGCCGTCTCGCCATCCACTTCTGCCGGCAAGAACTGTGTGTCGCCAATGAAATCGGCGACAAAATGGTTCACCGGGCGCTCATAGATCTCCTTCGGTGTTCCGATCTGCATGATCCTGCCATGATTCAGGACAGCGATGCGATCCGACATGGTGAGAGCTTCGTGCTGGTCGTGCGTGACATAGACAGTCGTCATTCCAATCTCGCGATGAATGCGCTTGAGTTCGATCTGCATGTAATCGCGCAGCTTCTTGTCGAGTGCCGATAGCGGCTCGTCCATCAGCAGGATCGCGGGGTCGAAAACCAGCGCACGCGCCAGCGCGACGCGTTGTTTCTGACCGCCGGACAGCGCATCTATGGAACGCGCGCCGAAGTCCTCCAGCCGCACGATCTCGAGAGCGCGGGAAATACGCTCTCGCTTTTCCGCCCTTCCCATCGAGCGATAACGGAGGGGAAACGCGACATTCTGCTCCACCGACATGTGCGGGAACAGCGCATAGTTCTGGAAAACCAAGCCGATGTCGCGCTTGTGTGGCGGCATTGTCACGAGTTCCTGGCTTTCGACCAGAATGCTGCCCGTTTCCGGTCTCGTGAAACCAGCAATGATCATCAGCAGGGTCGACTTGCCCGACCCCGAAGGCCCCAGGAAGGTGATGAACTCCCCTGGCTGGATCGTGAGGCTGACATCCGACAGGGCGACGAATTCCCCGTAGGACTTCCGAATCTGCCGGATTTCAATTGGTCGGGTGGTCTTCATTCGCGCCCTGTCATGCAAGATTGCAGCGCTGATCGCTCACGCTCAGCCGGCAAGCACCGTGATTTCTCGGGGCAGGGTGGACGGCACTTCGAGTCCTCTGTCCGTCATGATCAACGTGTCGACGAATTGATAGCCGTATCCCCCAGGCCAGCCCTCGAGGACATCGAGCACGTTCTCGAAGTTCGTCACCATTCCGGGATTCATGTCAGCACGACGAAAGCAGCGGCCGTTCAGATAGGTATGCCCAACCCAGTCCGGAGGAATGGCGACACCGAGGTCGTATCCCCCGACGAACCAACCCTTGTCGCCGAGGCCGACGCTTGCGAGATAGGCCTGCGCGACTTCCACGATGCGCTCGCAGGGGTCACCGGGCTTTACTGCATCCATCACCACCTTCATGCAGCCCGCGGAGCGCTCGCTGAGGCTCATCCATCGCGGGTCTGGCTCTCCGACGGAGAAGGTCCTTGCAAGATTTCCGTGATACCGGTGCACCGATCCGCAGATGTCCATAAGGAAAATGTCGCCGTGTACGATCTTGCGGCGGGTCGGTACGGGATGATGTGCCCGGGTCTTCGGTCCGGAGGTGCAGGACGTGCGGATTGCCGGCTCTTCGCCGTTCATCTTGCTCATGGCGTAGTGTGCAATGCCCTGCACTTGAATTTCCGTCATTCCCGGACGGAACTCAGATTTCACGGCTTCTATCGCGGCATCAGCAATCCGGCAGGCCTCTTCGATATATTCGAGTTCCCGAGCGGATTTTATGAGCTTCACATCATCGACGATCCACGACCCGTCCTTGATGGCCGCGCCCGCCTCTGCCATCCGCAGTTCGATGTGGCGCAAAGCAACGCCCCCTGGCGCCAAGGCCCAGTGTTCGACCGCAGCGACGCCCTTCAACCAGCCAAGCCCCTTCAGTGTGGCGACGATGTCGTCACAAGTGTTGCGGTAGATCCAGTCATGCTGGGTCACGTCGCGGAAACGCGAGAAGAGGGCGCCATGACGGATGATGCCGGTGCCCGCTTCCAGCAAGCCTTGATGGCTCACGTCGTCGAAGAATATGAGACGCTCGTCATCGGTGTTTATCGCAAGTCCGGTCGGGGTTGACCGGCGATACCATCGGCTGTCGTATCCGGTCAGATAGGTGAGGTTTGCCGGCGAAGACACGAACAGCGTGTCCACGCCGCATTTGCGCATTTCGTTACGCACTTTGTTGGCGCGATCCCGATACTCCGCGTTTGTGAAGGGAAGGTCCCACTCACGTGCCTCTCCCGATAGGTCCTTCAGGGCCAGTGGAATCATGGGCTCCCCCATCGGTATCGACTTGCCTGCGCTCGACCTCACCATCGAACAAAGCGTCAAGATTCTTGCGCTATCCGAAAAGTATTTCGATATTCAGGCTACGTGTCGTGCCTGCAGGTTGTCAAGCCGCGGCAACAGCGAAAGTTGCAAGGCCGGCTGAGCTCCTCGATGTCAATCAGCATTGAAGCGGGACCCCCTCGCCCGCGTCGCGGGCACCACGCAGGGCCTTGCCGTCGACGGCGATCACATCGCCTGCGCGCAGCAGCGCCGCGACATCGGCCAGCACCCGTCCGAAGGCGGCGTCGAG
>SKWJ01000465.1 GCA_007128995.1 Paracoccaceae bacterium | reverse complement strand
TCTAATTGGCGTGGGCTGGGTTTTGGCTGCACTGGACACGTCCTCAGGCCTATTCTCCTAACAAAGTATAACACTGTATTATGGCAAGCCAATAAAAAATTGTCTTGTCTTATGGTTGTTACAATGACACTTTAACGAGGATAGCATGCGGCGCGCCTTCGCGGGCCGTGATCAAACCACCAGTGACCTTGCTATCTCCAAAGGGAGGATTGTTATGAAAAAACATGTAGTCGGTGCATGTCTTGCCGCGACAACTGCGCTTTCGCCTGTCTGGGCCAATGCGCAAACCACCATTAACTGGTGGCATGCCCTCGGTGGCGAACTGGGCGAGCTTCTTGAAGGTGTCGCCGAAGCGTTCAACGAAAGCCAAGATGAATTCCGTGTCGTTCCGAGCTTCCGTGGCACCTATACTGAAGCGATGACTGGCGCGATTGCCGCATTCCGCGCGAACCAGCAGCCGCATATCGTGCAGGTGTTCGAGGTTGGCACAGGCACCATGATGGCGGCAGAAGGGGCAATTGTTCCAGTCTATCAGCTGATGGCTGATTCGGGCGTCAGTTTCGATCCCGACGCCTATCTTCCAGCGGTGGTGAGCTACTATACTGACCCGAATGGCAACATGTTGTCTTTCCCGTTCAACAGCTCGACCCCGATAATGTATTATAACAAAGACGTCTTCGAGGCTGCAGGCCTCGACCCAGAAGTTGCGCCAGCAACATGGGCGGATGTCGAAGCAGCCTCGGTCGCGATTCTCGAATCAGGTGCTGCCCCCTGCGGGTTCACGACCTCTTGGCCAAGCTGGGTCATGCTGGAAAACTTCAGCGCGTGGCACAACCTGCCGCTGGGCACGCTGGCGAACGGGTTTGAAGGGTTTGAGACAGAGTTCGTGTTCAATAACGAACATGTCGCCCGTCATTGGGACAACCTGAAAGCCTGGCAGGATGCTGGTGCATTCCGCTGGGGTGGCCCCGGACCCGGCCCTGACGCCTTCCCGGCTTTCTATGCAGGGGATTGCGCGATTGTATTCGGGTCCTCGGCCAGCCGCGCAGGTGTTCTGCGGAATGCCGATTTCAACGTAGGTTTTGGCTTCCAGCCCCACTATGACGACATCGAGGGCGCACCCCAGAACACGATCATCGGTGGTGCGACACTGTGGGTTCTGACGGGCCATACAGACGAGGAATACCGCGGCGTTGCCCGTTTCTTCGAATTCGTGTCTGATCCGGAAGTCCAGGCGCAATGGCATCAGGATACGGGCTATCTGCCGATCACTCAGGCTGCATGGGACCTGACCCGCGAGCAGGGCTATTACGATGCAAATCCCGGCGCGGAAACCTCGATCGAGCAAATGTTGCTGAACGAACCGACCGAGAATTCACGTGGGCTGCGTTTCGGGAATTTTGTCCAGATTCGTGATGTCATCTCGGAAGAGATGGAAGCCGTGATGACAGGTGCAAAGTCTGGCCAGCAGGCCGCCGATGATGCCGTTCGTCGCGGAAACGATCTGCTGCGTCAGTTCGAGGCAGGCCTGAACTAAGCAAAAATCACTCCCGGACGTCCCTGGATAGCTTTCTAGGGGCGTCTTTCCAACGCGGATCAAGGCCAAGCCCATGCAAACCAAACGGATGACCTTTTCCAACACATGGCTGCCCTATGCACTGTTGGCACCCCAGGTGATTGTGACCCTGATCTTCTTCATCTGGCCGGCGTCGCAAGCGCTGTATCAGTCTTTCCTGCGTCAGGATATCTTTGGCCTGCGCACCACTTTCGTCTGGTTTGACAATTTCAACCGGCTCTTTTCAGACCCGCTTTACCTGAATTCGCTGACCGTCACTTTCTGGTTCAGTGTCGGGACAACCTTCCTGTCCATGTCGGTTGCGCTGCTGTTTGCGGTCATGGTCAATCGCATGATCCGGTCGCGCGACAGCTACACAACCTTTCTGGTCTGGCCCTACGCCGTCGCACCCGCCATTGCAGGGGTGCTGTGGTGGTTCATTTTCAATCCGTCAATCGGGATCATGCCGTTCATTCTGGAGGGCGTGGGGTATAACTGGAACCATCGTTCATCCAGCACAGACGCGATGATCATGGTCATCATTGCTGCGGCTTGGAAGCAAATCAGTTATAATTTCCTGTTCTTTCTCGCAGGGTTGCAATCCATACCTCATTCCCTGATCGAAGCTGCCGCAATTGATGGCGCTAGCCGATTCAAACGGTTCTGGACGATTGTCTTCCCGCTCTTGTCGCCGATCACCTTCTTTCTGATGGTTGTCAACATCGTCTATGCCATGTTCGACACGTTCGGCGTGATCCATGCCACCACCGAAGGTGGCCCGGCACAGGCCACCAATATTCTCGTCTACAAGGTGTATCGCGACGGCTTCGTCAATCTCAACCTGGGTTCTTCTGCGGCACAGTCCGTGATCCTGATGGCCATCGTGGTCGTGCTGACCGTCATCCAGTTCCGCTATATCGAGCGGCGCGTGAACTACTGAAAAAAGGGCCGGACCCATGGTCGAAAATAACCGCCTTGGCAATTTCTTCGCCCATATCGTGCTGATTCTCGGTGTCGCCATCGTGATCTTCCCGGTCTATGTTGCAATCATCGCCTCGACTCATCCCCCCGGCACATTCATCCGCGGTGTTATGCCGTTGCTGCCGGGGCCCAATGCTCTTGAAAACTACAAGACCGTGATTTTCGAGGGACGCTCGCGCGCAGGGACACCGCCGATCAGCGGCATGTTGTGGAACAGCTTCGTCATGGCGATGGCGATCACGATCGGAAAATTGTCGATCTCGCTTTTGTCGGCTTTTGCGATCGTTTACTTCCGCTTCCCCTTTCGCATCTTCTTTTTCTGGATCATCTTCCTGACGCTTATGCTGCCTGTGGAAGTGCGTATTGTTCCGACCTTTCAGGTCGTGGCTGATCTTGGG
>SKWJ01000235.1 GCA_007128995.1 Paracoccaceae bacterium | reverse complement strand
CTCCTGCAATTTCATATCTGGTCTAGATCGCATAAGACATGCAAGACAAAGCAACATGACCAAGAGGCACCTTTTCAAATTATTTGAAAATGGCATCTCACCTTATCGATTATGGATAAGCAAACAAAAAGGGACAGCCCCATGAACCGTTACCCGCGCGACATGATCGGCCATGGTGCCACCCCCCCGTATGCAAACTGGCCGAACAAGGCGAAAATCGCGGTACAGATCGTTCTGAACTACGAGGAAGGCGGCGAAAACAATATCCTGCACGGAGATCAGGCATCCGAAGCGTTTCTTTCAGAGATTACGGGCGCATCCGCATGGCCCGGACAGCGCCACTGGAATATGGAGTCGCTCTATGAATATGGTGCGCGAGCAGGCTTCTGGCGTCTGCACAGCATACTGAAGGACATTCCGATCACTGTGTATGGGGTGGCAACGGCGCTGGCCCGCGCCCCTGCACAAGTCGCTGCAATGCAGAGCGCAGGATGGGAAATCGCCAGCCACGGGCTCAAATGGATTGAGCACAAGGATATGTCAGCGGAAGAGGAGCGCGCCCAGATCCTCGACGCCATCCGACTGCATGCCGAAGTCACAGGCCAACCACCGCGTGGCTGGTACACCGGGCGCTGTTCTATGAACACAGTTGCCTTGGTCGCCGAAGCCGCTGATTTAGACTATATCTCGGATAGTTATGCCGATGACCTGCCGTATTGGGTGAAGATTGGCGACAAGGATCAGCTGATCGTCCCCTATACCATGGATTGCAATGACATGCGCTTCGCCATTCAGGCGGGCTTCACTTCTGGCGATCAGTTTGAATCCTACCTACGCGACAGTTTCGACATGCTCTATGCCGAAGGCTGCGCGGGCAGCCCAAAGATGATGTCCATTGGCCTGCATTGCCGTATCATGGGACGGCCGGGCCGGGCCATGGCGCTTCGGCGCGTGCTGGACCATATAACACAGCACGAAGATGTCTGGTTTGCCACACGCGCTCAGATCGCGCAGCACTGGGCCAGCGAACACCCGCCGCGCAGGCAGTCACGCCCGTCGCAGATGGACCGTGAGAGTTTCATCGCCGCATTTGGCAGCGTGTTCGAGCACAGTCCGTGGATCGCCGAGGGCGCATACACGTTGGAGCTTGGACCGACGCATGACAATGTGGCCGGTATTCATTCAGCCCTCGCACGGGTCTTCAGAACAGCATCTCCAGAGCAACGCCTTGGCGTTCTGACGGCGCATCCCGATCTTGCAGGCAAACTGGCTGCTGCCGGTCGCTTGACGCAGGAAAGCGCGGCCGAGCAGGCGGGCGCAGGCCTTGACATGCTGACTGATGATGAACGCGCCAAGTTTATGGAACTGAACAAGGCTTATACTGAGAAATTCGGCTTTCCCTTCATCATTGCAGTGCGCGACAATACCAAGGCCACCATCATGGACGCATTCCAGCGTCGACTGGACAACACAGGTGACAGCGAATTTGCCGAAGCCTGCAAACAGGTCGAACGTATTGCGGAATTGCGCTTGCAGGACAAGTTCGACACATGGATCTGACCATCAAAACTCGACCGCTGACAGCGCAGGGCTTCGCCCGGTTCGGGCAGGTTCTGGCCGCCGAAGGTCATCCAGACAAGATCATCAATGCAGGCCTGTGCGGGCGCTGGCACGATGTTGCGAGCCTCGATTTCGGCGCTGACACGCACGGTCGCTGCGGTATTTCAGTCTTCCTCGCCGAACCCCGGGATCTTCCCTATGACTGCGCGTTGCTGGAACGTCACCCGGAAGGCAGCCAGGCATTCATTCCAATGCATGCCAATCCGTTTCTGGTAATTGTAGCGCCTGACGAACACGGAATCCCGGGCGTGCCACAGGCCTTCTTGACCAATGGCGCACAAGGGGTCAACCTTGCGCGCGGCATCTGGCATGGCGTGTTGACGCCCCTTGCCGCGCCGGGGCTTTTTGCCGTGATTGATCGGATTGGCCCGACACCGAATTTACAGGAATACGCCCTGCCCGGCCCGTTCCGTGTTGTCGCAGGCTAGGCAAACCGACCGGTCTCAGAAGATAGGTCGGCGAGATCCCCTGCCTTGCGACATAGGGGCATCCCAGCATGCCGGACAGTGTTCCTGATATCTCAACGTCGCCCAAGCGACAGGGGCATGTGCCTGTTCACATCTTTGTACAGCAGATACCGGAACCGTCCGGGTCCGCCCGCATAGCAGGCCTGCGGGCAGAAGGCGCGCAACCACATGTAGTCACCAGCCTCGACCTCGACCCAGTCAGTGTTCAACCGATAAGCCGCTTTGCCTTCCAAAACGAATAGACCGTGCTCCATGACATGCGTCTCCAGAAACGGAATCACTGCGCCGGGTTCAAGCGTCACGATGGTGACATGCATGTCATGGCGCAGATCGGCAGGGTCCACAAACCGGGTGGTCGCCCATTTTCCATCTGTGCCGGGCATAGGTGTTGGCGCAATATCGTTCTCGTTCAGAACAATTACATCGGGCACATCAAGCCCATCAACCGCCTGATACTCTTTGCGAATCCAGTGAAATCGAAGGATATCCGATCCACGATTGTGGAATTTCCAGTGACTGGCCCGGGGCAAGTAGGCGTATCCGCCCGGCGTCATGCGATGGGTCGTTCCATTGACCTCCAGTTGGCCCTCTCCCTCGAGGATGAAGACCACAGCCTGGGCCCTGGTGTCTGTTTCGGGTGTGTCAGACCCACCGCCCGGCAGGACTTCCATGACATATTGCGAAAACGTCTCGGCAAAGCCGGTCATCGGCCGCGCCAGTACCCAGAGCCGTGTCTTGTTCCAGAAAGGCAGGAAGCTGGTAACAATATCGCGCATCGTGCCTTTGGGCAGGACGGCATAGGCGTCAGTAAAGACGGCCCGGTCAGTCAGCAATTCGCTTTGCCCCGGAT
>SKWJ01000395.1 GCA_007128995.1 Paracoccaceae bacterium | reverse complement strand
GGGCGCTGACCTTGCTCATGGCCGCTTCGATTTCGGACGCGCTCAGTCGGAACGAGGGGCGCGAGACGCCATCAAATTTCGCGCTCAGATCTGCCACCGCTGCATCGCCGCGCAATTGGATTTCGGACAGGGTTGCTTCCACCGTGGCACGAACCTTCGCATCTTCCTCGGCGCGCTCGGCGGCGGGCTTGGCGGTCTTCAGATAGGAGATGGTCATCCGGGGTCCCTTCCTTATTGCCTCCGCCCAAGAGCGGCGATGGCAGCTTTGCGTTTCGTTCTGGCAAGCGGCGGGTGTTGGCAATTCACGACGCGCCTGTGCAGCATCTCTTCCATCTCCTGACAATGTGCCGCCGCTGACACTGCCACGCAAAATCAGCGCTGTTGTCACTCAAGCTCGATCCGCGCACCGGATTCTCCTGTGAACAGGTGGCAGGCTGATGCCGGGATCTCGGCCATGAACATATCGCCGATCTGTGCGCGAAAATCCTTGGGGCATTTGACCGACAGGATCGCATCACCGCTGCGGACCGTGGCCATGGTCGCATCGCCCAGCAATTCGAGCGAATAGAGCGGGGCGCTGATCTGACCACTTTGAGCAACCATACGCGCATCTTCGGCGCGAAAGCCCAGCGTGGCGGGCCCATCAGCTGCGTTCAGTCCACGGATGCTCAAATTCTCGCTGAGGAAGGTTCCGCCTTGCAGCCGACCCTCCACAAGGTTCATCGCTGGCGTCCCGATAAAACTGGCAACGAAGGTATTGGCGGGACGGTCGTAGATTTCGGTAGGGGTCCCGATCTGCTGGACGACCCCTTCCTTCAGCACCACCACGCGGTCTGCAAGCGTCATCGCTTCGATCTGATCATGGGTGACATAGATTGTGGTCACACCAAGTTCATGGCTGAGATGCTTGATCTGCGCGCGAGTGGACACGCGCAGTTTGGCATCCAGGTTGGACAGTGGCTCATCCATCAGGAACAGGTTGGGTTCGCGAACAACAGCGCGTGCAAGGGCGACCCGCTGACGCTGACCACCCGACAACTCTGCGGGTCGACGGTGCAGAAAGGGGCCAAGTTCCACCATCTCCGCTGCGCGCTTGACCCTGGCGTCGTGTTCGGCCTGCGGGACGCCGCGCACCTTGAGCGGGAAGCGGATGTTGTCATAGACATTCATGTTCGGATAAAGTGCATAGGATTGAAAGACCATGGCAATGTCGCGGTCCTTGGGGTCCAGATCATTCACCCGCTTGCCATCGATAAGAACATCTCCTGCCGTAATCTCTTCAAGGCCCGCGATCATCCGCATTGTTGTGGTCTTGCCACATCCGGACGGGCCGAGCAGCACGACGAATTCCTTGTCGGCAATGGTCAGGTCAAAGCTGTGGACACCAATAAAGTTGCCCCAGCGCTTCGACAGGTTGCGCAGTTCGATCTGGGCCATCATCACCTCCGGCAGCCGCGACGATTGCAATCGTATGCAATAAAACTGTCAGCATTCTGACGCATGGGCAAGCAAAAATTGCGGAGCATCACAAATCATGCAGCAGAGATAAGTTTTTTCTTTGGGATAGCGTGAACTGTGCTTTAATGCAAACGTATGCAAATCAATGAACGATTCGCGTGTGCGTCTCGTCAGAACAGGGAGATAACGCATGACAAGAACTTTTCGCGTTGCCGCTTGCAGTTCTGTGCTGGCTTTAGGGCTTGCGACAGGCGCAAGCGCTGATTGCGGCATCGAAAGTGGCAGCGTCTCGATCCTCGGCAATGATTTCCCGGCGTTGCAGGCTGTGGTGGCGGGGGCGCAGGCTTGCGCAACTGACAGCGTTGCGGTGACGTCAAACCTGACGGCGGACCATCGTGACCTGCAGGTTGCTGCATTGACGGCAAACCCGTCGCAATATTCAGTGGCCGTCGTCGCGAATGGCTCGATCGTGCCGCTGATGAATGCTGGCCTGATCCGTCCGCTGGATGATCTTGTCGCGGCCTATGGCGATGCGCTTCAGCCCACCCAGCTTGTGCGGATCGAGGGGCAGGTCATGGCTGTCGCCTTCATGGCCAATGCGCAGCATCTTTTCTACCGCTCTGACATTCTGGAACAGGCGGGGGTTGCCTCTCCGGAAACCCTGGACGACGTGCTGGCGGCAGCAGAAGCAATTCGCGCCCAGGGCATCATGCAGCATCCGGTGGCAATGGTTTCTGGCGCTGGCTGGAATCTGGCGCAGGAATTTGTGAACCTCTATCTGGGCCACGGTGGCAGCTTTTTCGAGCCGGGTTCCGCGGCCCCCGCTATCAACAATGATGCCGGACTGGCTGCGCTGGAGGCGCTGAGCGCGTTGACCAGTTATTCCAATCCGGATTTCCTGACTTTCGATTCCAATTCGGTTCAGGCCCTGTGGGAAGCCGGCGAAGTTGCATTGATGATGCATTGGGGCTCGCGTGGTGCTGGCATCCTTTCGGGTGAAAATTCCACCCCGGAAATCACCGGGTCCACAGTTCTGGCCGCCGCCCCGACTGTGGACGATGCAGGGCGTCCGGCCACGACGCTCTGGTGGGACGGGTTCACCATTGCGGCCAATGCATCAGACGAAGACGCAGCGGCAAGTTTCCGGGCCATGCTGAATGGCATCACCCCCGAGCGCATCGCCGAAAACTCGGCGCTGGCCGTCTGGCTGGGTGAGGGCTATACACCGACGCCGGCATCCGCAGGCGTGGTCGCCAGTGCCGAAGGGGGTGCCGCGTCCTACCCGATGTCGCCCTATATGGGGCTGATGCATACGGCGCTTGGCGATAATCTGGCAGGGTTTCTGCAAGGTTCGGCCTCGGCAGAAGAAACGCTGGAAACCATTGAATCCGCATATATCACAGCGGCACGCGGGCAGGGCTTCCTGAACTGACGCTGATCGGGGTCGCGCCGTTCGGTGCGGCCCCTGCCATTCCGGCAAGGCAGGACAGACGCCATCATGAAACACAGAACGTTCTTCTGGTTCATACTTCCGTCAGCAGCGGCAATGATCTTGTTCATTGCGCTGCCGGTCGGATCAGTGTTCCTGCAATCGCTGCATATCGAGCATGAGCAGGTCCTGCGCACAGTCGAGAATTGCGGGCCTTTTGGCTGCACTGAAGAAACTGTTGTCGACCGGGCCGCCACCGAAGAATTGCGGGCCGCGCAACCGCTGGGGCGCTTCGCAGGGCTGAGCAATTACACCGATCGCAACCATCTGGCCTTCGCTGAATTGAGCAGGATGTGGGAGCGCTCGGACAGCTTTGCCGATTTCACGCGCCGCGCCATGACCTTGCCCTTTTGGCGTGCAATGGCGTTTACGCTAACCTTCACGTTTGCCGTTACCCCTCTTGTGCTGACCTTGGGGCTGGCGATTGCGTTGGGGGTGAATTCGCTGCCGCGGGTGTTTCGCGGGCCGACCATATTTGTCTCACTTCTGCCGATGATCGTGACACCGCTGATCGGGTCACTGGTGCTATACTGGATGGTCGACAGTCGCGGTGTGCTGGGGGCGTTCCTGCAAACCGTGACCAATGACCCGAACCTGTCGTTGCGTGCCTCGCCTACACTGACCTGGATCATGCTGATCGTCTATGGTGTCTGGTCCTCAGCCCCCTTTGCCTTCATCGTCTTTTACGCAGGGCTGCAGACCGTGCCGGAAGAACCGCTTGAGGCCGCGATGATCGACGGTGCCAACCGTTGGCAACGCATCCGCTATGTCG
The DNA here is from genome assembly GCA_007128995.1 of Paracoccaceae bacterium. Lineage (GTDB taxonomy): Bacteria > Pseudomonadota > Alphaproteobacteria > Rhodobacterales > Rhodobacteraceae > Roseinatronobacter. The sequence continues at coordinate 7,433 of SKWJ01000395.1, read as the reverse complement.
TGATCCCGCATCTTATGCCGCTTGCAATTTTCATCACTCTGATGCAACTCATGGATAACTTCCGTGTGTTCGAACCCATCGTCGGCTTTCAGGCGCAGGCCAGCGCGACCTCGCTCAGTTACAACATCTTCAACTACCTGCGCGGGGATGCCGCACAGTTCGGCGCCGCGGCGACAACCTCGATGCTGACGATCTTCGGTGTCGTGGTCCTGCTCACGCCGGTGCTGATCCGCACCTGGCGCGACTTCAACCGCAAGGGGCACTGACATGGCTGCCACACAACGTCGTTCGCCCCTGTTGGTCACCGTCTCGACAGCGCTGGTGCTGCTCTGGGTCGTTGTCGCCTCTTTCCCGTTCCTCTGGACACTCTGGGGGTCTTTCAAGGTGCAGGCCGATTTCTTCAGCCTTGCAGACTGGCGCAACGCCCTGCGTGGCACATTCACCACGGCCCAGACTGGCAGCGCCTTTACGGGCCAAGGCTATGCGGGGGCATGGGTGCAGGAAGAGTTCTGGCGTGCGGCTATGAACACCCTGATTGTAGTGGTCTGCGTGGTCGTCATCTCGCTGACATTTGGCACATTGGGCGGCTATGCGCTGGCGCGGTCAGGCTTTCGATACACTTTCTGGCTGCTGATGATCGCGCTGGTGTTTCGTGCCATGCCGCATATCACTCTGGTGTCCGGTTATCTGCTGCCGTTCTTCCAGTGGAATGTCTGGGGGCATCTGCCGACCGCGATTATCGTTCTTGTCGCCATCAACCAGCCCTTCACGCTGTGGATGCTGCATTCGTTTTTCCTTAACATCCCGAAAGACCTTGATGAATCTGCCATGGTGGATGGGTGCACCCGGTTTCAGGCCTTTCGCCACGTGATTGTGCCTGTTATGTGGCCGGGCGTCATTACCACTGGGCTGTTCAGCTTCCTGCTGGCCTATAATGACTTTGCCGTGACTGCGATGCTGCTAAGCCAGCAGAACCAGACCATGATCCCGAAGATCGCATCGTTTCTGGGCTCAACGCAGGTTGAGGGGAATGTCATGTTTGCCGTTGCTGCCGTGGTGTCGGCTACAGCCCCGCTTTTTGTGCTGATCCTGTTCTTCCAGCGTCAGATCGTCTCTGGCCTGACCGCCGGAGCGGTCAAGGGCTGATACCTCATTGCCCTTTGCCGCGTATCTCTGAGGGTTCGGGGGTAACTGTCCCGGACCATATTCCGGAAAGACCCTGAAATGACCTTTCAATCAGAAAAAGACCTGGTGCGCGCCCATCATGCGGCCCTGTCGGGCGCAACCGCTGAAAATGTCGAGGGCGTACTTGCCCGACATGTCAGTCCCGACTGGCACTGGCGCGGCATGCATCCGTGGCACGAGCAGCAGGGGGCGGCCGCCGTCGCTGCGGCGTTCTGGCAGCCCTTGCTGCGGGCCCTCTCCCGGGTACAGCGTCGTGAGGATGTGTTTTTCGCGGGCCACAACCAGATTGACGGGTTTCATTCGGTCTGGGTGGTCAGCATGGGGCATCTTATGGGGTTGTTCGATGCGCCCTTCATCGGGATCCGCCCGACAGGCCGGATTGCCATGCTTCGCTATGCAGAATTTCACCGTGTGGCCGGGGGGCAGATTGTCGAAACTGCTTTTTTCTGTGATCTGCTGCATCTGATGCGGCAGACTGGACAATATCCGCTGCCTGCCCAGACAGGCGCGCATCTTGTACAGCCCGGCCCCGCCACGCATGATGGCTTGCTCTATGGTCCGACTGTGCCGACCGAGGGGACACAGACCCTTGACCTGATCTGCCGCATGATTGGGGCCATCAATGATCATCGCAGTTTTTCAGGCCCTGAAGAAGAACTGGCCCAGCATTGGCGGGACGATATGTGCTGGTGGGGGCCAGAGGGGATCGGCGCAACCTATTCCATCGCGCGCTACATCGAACAGCATCAGAAACCTTTTCGGACCCAGCTTGCCGACCGGGTGTTCAACGGCCATGTTGCGCGGCTGGCTGAGGGAAGCTATGGCGGTTTCTTTGGTTGGCCCAACCTGTCGCTGACCCCCTTGGGCGGCTATATGGGCCTGCCTGCCGGGCCGCGAGCAGATATGCGTGTGGTCGATATCTACCGCCGCGATGGTGACAAGCTGGCAGAGAACTGGATCTTCATCGACATGCTGCATTTCCTGAACATGCAAGGTCTGGATGTGCTGGAGCGTCTGAAAACACTGGCCGTCAAAGACCGCTGAGCCGTGCATAACCTTTATTGTTGCTTTCGGTTTCGCGGGTGTGATCCGCGAAACATGAAGCCCTCTGCGTTGATTGTAAGCCTTTTCTTTAGGCAAATGCCTGCCGCGACAGGCTTTGGCTGCCTTTGTCAAATTTCCGTCATCTGGCGGGTTGACTGAAGGTCAGTTTTCAATACTGATGAATGTCGACAGTCGTCAGTAAGACAGGAATCACGGTTGTGGAAGTTGGGCGCCCTCTCTTGATCCGGGCAAACAGGTTGGTGGATGGCACTGGAGATGTGCAAGAGCGCGCGGCGTTGCTCATTCATGCGGGACGGATAGTGGCTGTTGGCCGTCAGGCCGACATCTCCATTCCTGACGAAGCAATAATTCTTGAAACTGATGGCACAGTGCTTCCCGGACTTTGTGATGTGCACGTTCATCTGCGCGCGCCCGGCATTGCCGGAGATGGCGCCGCTGAAGAGATGGCGATGGCGCGTCTGTCGTTTGCAGAGATTGCCTTGCGCGCAGCGAAACTGGCGCATGACTCGCTTCGGGCAGGGTTCACAGCCTTGCGTGATGTTGGCGCGCCGGGGGGAACAATCATCGATCTGCGCCGCGCCATCGAGGCGGGGCATGTGCAAGGGCCGCACATCAGAGCGGCCGGAATGGGGCTGAGTGTCACTGGTGGACATATGGATGCGCCGGTTTGGGCGGATCATGTCGCACCAAAGTCGATGACCGCCCCATGTGATGGTCCCGAAGGATTTCGCAAAGGGGTTCGGGAACAACTCAAGCGCGGGGCAGATCTGATAAAGCTGAATACCTGGGTGTCCCGCCATGACAGCCCAGATATATTCTGGCGCCGCGAGATGACAGAACCCGAGATCGCCGCTGCCTGTGACGAGGCGCATGCACAAGGCGTCCATGTCGCAGCGCATGTCTATGGCCCTGAAGGTGTGGCGGCATCAGTGCGCAACGGGGTCGACAGTATCGAACATGGGCATTGGCTGGACGAACCTACAGTCGAGTTGATGGTGAAGCATGGCACGACCTATGTGCCGACCCTCACCGTGAACGAGGTTCATGCCCGAACTGCACTGGCAGATCCTGCGATCCCGGAGCGCTTCAAGCGTTGGCATCGGGAATCCAGCGCGGCGAAATGGCGCTCGCTGGAGCTTGTTCGCAAGGCTGGTCTGCGGGTCTGCACGGGGACTGATAGCGGGTTTCAGATAGAGAACGGAAAATGGGGTGCGCACGAGCTTGAGTTGCTTGTGCACGGCGGGTTCACGCCGCTCGAAGCGATCACTTGCGCCACGGCGAACAGCGCTGATCTTCTGGGCCTCGAGGCGGGCCGTCTGCGGCCCGGAAAGCTGGCAGACCTGCTATTGGTCAGCGGCAATCCCCTGGACGATATTTCCGTGCTGTCAGACCGGCAGCGTTTGCGCGTGTTCAAGGGAGGAACCGAAATTCACTGAAATTGCGTGTCGGGCGTATCCTCCCGGCGGCACGATCCATTGCGGCCGGCAGGCCATCACGATCCAACCCAACAAGGAGACTGAAGGATGACGACGGGAAGACTTCGCAATTTGGCAGCGACCTTGCTGCTGGGCACAAGTATCGTTGCAATCGGCGCCGGACAGGCGCGCGCGGGCGATCTTGTCATCGCACTGCCGGCCTCTATCGAGCCTGCAAATCTTGATTATCACGTGGACCCTTACACCACGACACAGCTTCTTAACTCGTTTCTGACGGAATCGCTTATCGTGATCGCCCCGGATGGCAGCTATGCGCCCGCGCTTGCGACATCATGGGAAATCAATGAGGACGCCACGCAATATACCTTCACTCTTCGGGATGATGTCGTATTCACCGATGGGACGGCCTTTAATGCAGAAGCCGTCAAGGCCAATTTTGACCGCTTCATGGCCCCCGAAACGGCCTCGACACAACTTGCAGGGGTGACCGGGCCACTTGCCGAGGTTGAAGTCGTGGATGAGTTCACAGTGCGTTTCCATTATGATGCGCCCTGGGTCACGTTCCTTGATGCGGCACGTCGCGCGCCGATGTGGTCACCTTCTGCATTTGCAGAGCATACACCCCAGAGTTTTGACCGTGTCCTGACCGGGACCGGACCATTCACGCTGGATAACTGGGTACAGAATGACCACATCCGCATGGTCCGCGCCGACAGCTACTCGGGTGACTGGAACGGCGTTGCCCAGATCTCGGGGCCCGTGGGCATTGACAGCGTCACCTTCCGGTTCATTGGCGAGCCTGCGGTTCTGGGGGCAGTTGTCGCCTCTGGCGAGGCCCATGTTGCCTTTCAGATCCCGGCCCTGTCGGTGGAAGACTACATCGATGACGACAGTGTGTCGCTGATCAGCATGGGGCAGTCGGGTACCGGAATGACCCAGGTCATGAATGTCCGTATCCCGCCGCTGGACAACCGCAATGTGCGCCAGGCGCTGCTCTATGCCCGCGATATGGAGATGATCAATGACCTGCTCTATGACGGGCTTTATGGGGCATCTGACGGACCGTTGAACAATATTCATCCCTGTTTCTGGACAGGGGCAAGCGACATGTACCGGCCCAACCCGGCGCGCGCGATGGAGCTGCTGGACGAGGCAGGCTGGGTTGACGAGGGTGGCCCTGTTCGTGTGGCACGCGGCGTTTCAGGTGTCGCGGACGGAACGCCCCTGCAACTGCGCTGGCAGACCTTGCACCATTCCGAAATTGGCGAAGCCCTCCAAGCCCTCTATCGCCAGATCGGTATCGACATGTCGGTCCAGATCGTGCCGGGACCGGTTCAACTGGAAGAGGTTCAGCGCCGGACATTCAGCCTGATGTATGAACGCCTGCGCAGCATGGATCCCGTCATCCTCGATGACAAATGGAACCCCGCCTATGACCAGCCGGGCGGATGGGCCTGGACTGGCTATGACAATCCCGAACTGACTGCGCTGGTCAGCCAGCTTCGCACCAACCCAGATCCCGACTCGCGGTGCGAAGTCGCCCGGCAGGCCCAGCAGATCATCATGGAGGAAGCCTTGCTGATCCCGACGCTCAGCCAACCGTCATTCATCGTGGTCGATAACCGTGTGGACGGCTTTCAGATGGGTGCAGAGGGGTCTTTCTTCTATCTTCAGGACGTCACGCTGAACTGATCCGACGATAAGGGGCCGCCACATTTTCGTGGTTGGCCCCGATCGTCCCTTGGCAGAAGGAGAGCAGTGTTTGGGAAATTACGTTCTGGCGCGCCTGTTACAGCTTTTGCCGGTGCTGTTTCTGATCTCGCTGATCGTGTTCGGGATCATGCATCTTCTGCCGGGGGATCCGGCACTGCTGATGTTGGCAGGGGCGGAAGGTGGGGCGATTTCACCTGAACGCCTTGCCGCCTTGCGCCGGGAAATGGGGCTGGATGATCCCCTGCCGCTACAATTCTGGAATTTCGTCTCTGGTGCCGTTGTCGGTGATCTTGGAACATCGATCCGGTTCCGGGAACCGGTGCTGGACATGATCCTTGACCGGCTTGGATCGACAGTCGAACTTGCTGTTGCAGGGCTACTCTGCGCAATGCTTATCGGAATCCCTCTGGGGCTGATTGCGGCGGTGCGTCAGGGCGGCTGGATTGACGCTTTCTGCATGAGCGTGTCCTATCTGGGGGCGTCGATTCCGGTTTACTGGCTGGGTCTGATGCTGATCTTTTTCTTTGCGCTCACACTGGGCTGGTTTCCTTCGGCAGGCGGCGGCAGCCTGCAAGCGCTGGTTCTGCCTGCGCTGACGCTGGGACTGATCAGCGCGGGCCTGATCGCACGGCTTGTGCGTTCCAGCATGATCGAGGTGCTTCAGGAAGATTATATGCGCACCGGGCAGGCCAAAGGTCTGCCTACACGGCTGTTGTTATGGCGTCACGGACTGCGAAATGCGCTGATCCCGGTTGTCACCATGATGGGCCTGCAATTTGGCGGTATGCTGGCCGGGACCGTCGTCACCGAGACCGTTTTTTCAAGGCCAGGTGTCGGGCGACTGATCGTGAATGCGATCATCGCGATGGATTATCCGCTGGTGCAGGGGGCGGTCCTGTTTCTGGCTGTGCTCTATGTGCTGGTCAACCTTCTGGTGGACATTCTTTATGCCTATCTTGATCCAAGGATCCGCTATGACAGCTGAGCGGAGACGGTCATATGTCTGATGCGACGCTCGAGCGACCGGCAGACAGCCCCTGGCGGCAAGCCGCGCGGAGGTTCTTTGCCCATCGTGGCGGGACGATCGGTCTGATCCTGCTGATCGCGTGGGTCGTGATTGCCCTCGCGGCGCCGATGATCGCGCCCTATGATCCTGACATGTTGGTGGCGCGCGCGCGGCAGGCGCCATCGGCTGACCACTGGTTCGGCACGGATCAGCTTGGGCGCGATGTGCTTTCGCGGGTCATCCATGGGTCCCGCGTGTCGCTGACACTGGGCGGGGTCAGCGTGACCTTCGGGATGATCCCCGGTGTCATTCTGGGTCTGACCGCCGGCTATCTGGGCGGCTGGGCGGACGCAGTGATCTCGCGCCTGATCGACGCGATGCTGGCCTTTCCAAGCATCATTCTTGCGTTGATCATCATTGCCACACTGGGTCCGGGCATCTTCAATGTCATGATCGCTGTGGGCGTGGCGGCGATCCCCGAATATGCGCGGCTGATGCGCGCCAGCGTTCTTGCGATCAAATCACAGCCCTATATCGAAGCGGCGCGGCTGGTCGGGAATTCCCCGTTTCGGGTCATGGTGCGTCATGTCTTCGTCAATGCAAATGCCCCGCTTGTCGTGTTCACCACCTTGCAGATCGGGACCGCCATTCTTGTTGGTGCTGGCCTGTCCTTTCTGGGTCTTGGCGCCCAACCGCCCACGGCGGAATGGGGGCTGATGTCGGCCGAGGGCCGCCAGTTGCTGCGCCGTGCGTGGTGGATTTCGGCTTTCCCCGGCATCGCCATCCTGACCGTTGTCATTGCGTTCAACCTTGTGGGGGACGGGTTGCGGGCTGCCCTTGACCCGAAAATGAGGCTGCGCTGATGGACCCGCTGCTTACAATCGAGGGTTTGTCAGTCACGTTTCAGTCTGATGCAGGGCCTGTCAGGGCGGTCGAGAACGTCTCGTTTGATCTTATGCCGGGCGAGACGCTGGCCATTGTCGGTGAAAGCGGCTCCGGCAAATCGGTCACGGCTCTGGCAATCATGG
>SKWJ01000141.1 GCA_007128995.1 Paracoccaceae bacterium | reverse complement strand
GGGCGCGCGGGCATTGGCCAGATAGCTGGCAGGGGTTTCGCGAATGACATCGGCCTCTTCATCTGTGTCATGTTCATCTTCAATCTCGCCGACAACCTGTTCCAGAAGGTCTTCGATCGTGACAAGCCCGTCCACGCCACCGTATTCATCGATCACAAGCGCGAAATGCGTACGTTCCGCCTGCATCTTGCGCAAAAGCACTGAAAGCGGCATCGACGGCGGGACATAGAGGATCGGACGCAGGATCGCGCCAAGATCAATGCCGTGATTGCCGTTGAATCCGTAACGCAACGCCAGATCCTTCAGCAGCAACAAGCCCAGCGGGTTGTCGAGCGTGTCATCATAGACGGGGATGCGCGAATACCCGGATTCGCGGAACTGCGCGACAATGTCAGCGAGGTCCGCCCCGCGTTCCAGAGCCACGATCTCGGCTTTTGGAATGGCAACATCCTGAACTTTCAGACGCTGCAAATTGGCAAGGCCTGGCAAGGTCTGCCCCAGTGCCAAGGCACGCTCGGGCCCGTCTTCGTCATCAGGTGTCAAAGCATCAAACAGGCGGCCGAACAAACCGCGCGTTTCCGTTTCGGTCTGGTCCTCAAGCGCGCGCTGCGCTGCCCTAGACCCGTCTGTTGTGTCGCCCATTGGTCCTTTCCGACTTCACGATGGCATATCCGCCTTTACAACATATGGGTTCGTCACCCCAAGTCGTGCAAGTATCTGCACTTCGGTTTCTTCCATCAACGCGGCATCTTTGTCACGGATATGATCATATCCCAGCAAATGCAGAACAGAATGAACAACCAGATGCGTGACATGGGCCTCGAATGTCTTGCCCTGCGCGTGGGCTTCGCGGATGCAGGTGTCATATGACAATGCGATATCCCCCAGCGAATCAGGCATGCCCAGAGGGCCTGCATCGGGAGGATGTGGTGTGCCACCCTCTGTGTCTGCTGCCAGATCCCATGCTGGCCAGCTGAGCACATTGGTCGCAGCGGCTTTGCCACGAAACGCCGTGTTCAGTTCTGCTATGCGCGCATCGTCACAGGCCAGCAGAGCAATTTCAAACCCTTCCGCGGCCAGCCCGAGATGCAAAAGCGTCATACGCGCCGCACGTTCCGCCCAGACGCCAAGCTGGTCTTCGTTCCAGCGTGCATCTTCCAGAACAGTTTCGACGACTGCCGTGTCAGACACCTTTTTCCTCGTCGCGTTCATAGGCCTGGATGATCCGCGCCACCAGCGGGTGACGCACAACATCTGCCGAGGTGAAATAGCTAAAGCCAATCCCGTCGACACCTTCGAGGATGCGTTCTGCGGCCCGCAAACCCGACGCGACACCGCGTGGCAGGTCCACCTGACTGCGGTCGCCCGTCACTGCCATTCTGGACCCTTCGCCCAGACGCGTCAGGAACATTTTCATCTGCATCTCGGTCGCGTTCTGTGCCTCGTCCAGCACGACAAAGGCATTGGAAAGCGTCCGTCCACGCATGAAGGCCAGCGGTGCGATCTCGATGCGGCGTTCTTCCATAAGCTTTTGCAGCTGTTTGCCGGGCAGAAAATCATTCAGCGCATCGTAAAGCGGCTGCATGTAGGGATCGACCTTTTCCTTCATGTCACCGGGTAGAAAACCCAAGCGCTCACCGGCCTCGACTGCGGGACGTGACAGCAGGATCTTGTCGACCAGTCCATCCGAAAACATCTGAACCGCAACAGCCACCGCGATATAGGTCTTGCCTGTGCCAGCAGGCCCGATTCCGAAATTCAGCTCATTCTTGAGCAGGGCGCGTGTATACTCTTGCTGAGCTTTTGTGCGCGGCGAAATTGCTTTTTTCCGGGTGCGGATCTCCAGCCGCCCGGTGCGGAACATTTCGAGTTGTTCGCTCCCCTCGCCCTCGGGCTGCGAACTGCTGCCCAGACGGATCAGCGCCGCAATATCGCCAGCTTCGACCGCGCGACCGTCTTCCAGCCTTTGATAGAGGGCTTCAAGGATATCTGCGACCTGCGCGCGCGCCTCGGCGGAACCAATTATGTCCAGCTGGTTACCGCGCCGGATGATCTGGACGCCAAGCTGGCTTTCAAGATGGGTCAGGTTCCGGTCGTATTCGCCACACAGATCGACCAGCAGGCGGTTATCCGAAAACTCCAGATGGGTTGCTGCGCCATCGCGCAGATCAGGCGGGGGGGTCAAGGCGCTGATGCCCAAGCAAATCTCCCTATGTGGCGGCAGAGCGTGCCGCGACTCGCTGTATTCATGCTGCCAATCCTGTCTTTGTCGCGCAAGACTTGTTTTCGACTAATTCGCAGGATCACGCCAGATTCAGCCAAGTGCCGCGACCTTGCCACAAGATATAGCTGCACTTTTCAGATCAGCACCCCCGAGAGTGAATTTGGTCCGCTTGCGACAATGCGCAAACGCGCGATGTCACCGGCCCGCGCGCGCGGATCGGTGACATGGACAGCGTGCAGGTATTCGGATTTGCCAACCATCTGTCCCGGCATCCTGCCCTGCTTCTCCAGAAGCACCGACACATTACGGCCAATCATGGCATCCTGCGCGGCACGTTGCTGGCTGGACAGCAGGGCTTGCAGACGGTGAAGACGATCGCGCGCAACATCATCGGGAACGCCCGCGCGTTCGGCCGCCGGGGTTCCCGGACGCGCAGAGTATTTGAAGCTGTAAGCCTGTCCGTAACCGACGGCGCGGACCAGATCCATCGTCTCTTCAAAATCCTGATCGGTCTCTCCGGGGAAGCCGACGATGAAATCACCTGACAGCAGAAGATCCGGTCTTGCCGCACGCAAGCGTTCGACAAGCCGCAGATAGTCGGCAGCGGTATGCTTGCGATTCATCGCTTTCAGAATGCGGTCGCTGCCGGATTGGACAGGCAGATGCAAATAGGGCATGAGTTTCGGCTCATCGCCATGTGCGGCGATCAGGTCGTCTTCCATGTCGTTGGGGTGCGAGGTGGTGAACCGGATCCGTGCCAGTCCGTCAATCTTTGCCAGTTCACGGATCAGCCGTGCAAGTGTCCAGGTGCCGTCCGGTCCGGCCCCGTGATAGGCATTCACATTCTGTCCCAGCAGCGTGATTTCGCGCACGCCGCGCGACACCAGATCCTGCGCTTCAGACAACAGCCGTGCCGCCGGGCGCGACACTTCAGCGCCGCGCGTGTAGGGGACGACGCAGAAGGCACAGAACTTGTCACAGCCCTCTTGCACAGTCAGAAAAGCGGTCGGCCCACGCCGCGCCTGTGGTGGTTTCGGCAGATGTTCGAACTTGTCTTCTTCGGGAAACTCTGTGTCGACCGCGCGCGCCCCCCCGCGGATCGCGGCTTCCATCGCGGGCAGGCGATGATAGGTCTGCGGGCCAACCACCAGATCCACCAAGGGTTGGCGACGCATGATCTCTTCGCCTTCAGCCTGCGCAACGCAGCCGGCAACACCGATCTTAAGATCAGGCCGGGCCGCCTTGAGCGGCTTGAAGCGGCCAAGTTCCGAATACACCTTTTCAGCCGCCTTTTCGCGGATGTGACAGGTATTGAGCAGGATCATGTCAGCATCTTCGGCCTTATCGGTCGTGACATACCCTGATGCCCCCAGCGCCTCTGCCATGCGCTCGCTGTCATAGACATTCATCTGGCAGCCATATGTCTTGATATACAGCTTCTTTGCTTCGGCCATGGGCCCTCTCGCGGAACAGAGTTCGATTGCGGTCACATAACCGCGCTTTGGGCCTGGGGCAAGATCAGCCCGGCCCGGATGGGCAAATGATCAGATGCCTTGCGCGCCAGAGCACTGTCATGGACCCGCAAATCCGAAATATCCGCCTTTCGGCATCCGATGATCCTGTCCAGAGGCAGAACTGGCATCTGCGCAGGAAAACTTGCAATGGTGTTGGCAGAGCGTTTGACCGCGCGCAGTTCCCGGCGCAGTGGCATGAGCGAGCAGCCTGCACCCAGACGCCACTCATTGAAATCCCCCATCACCAGCGTTGGTCGCCCATCGCCGCGCTCGATCTCTTGGGACAGGAATCGCGCCTGCAGCAACCGTGACTGATGCAGCAGCCCCAGATGGGCCGCTATGATGCGCAAAGGTTGCCCATGAATCCGGATGTCCGCCACAATCGCCCCGCGGGGTTCCAGCCCCGGCAGCGTGATGGCGCGGGCCTGTTCGACCTCTGCGCCGCGCAGCAACAGCAGATTGCCATGCCAACCCTGTGCCAATGTGCCCAGCCGGTCTGTCAGAACAACGGGTTCCAACCCTGTCCGCGTGCGCAAGGCGTTTGGGTCAAGCACGCCCCTCCTGTCCCCGAAACGTCGGTCAACTTCCTGCAAGGCGACGATATCCGCGCCCAGTTCCGAAATCACTTCAACAGTTCTGGCCGGGTCGCGCCGCATGTCGGTTCCGACCGCCTTGTGAATATTGTATGAACTGATGACGAGTTTGGTCATGTGCCTCTGATCAAAGGGCTGAACATTCGGACTACCAGAGAGTATGTGGTCTCGAAGCGGGTTCTACAATATCAGAACCGGATTAAAGTTTCGTCAAAAGGGCGTTGTGATGCAAATGGAAGCGGTCGATGCGCTGGTGATTGGCGCAGGCCCGGCAGGTCTGATGGCCGCCGAAGCCCTGTCGCAGGCAGGGCGTCATGTGGTGATCTGCGAGTCGAAACCATCGCCCGCCCGCAAGTTCCTGATGGCGGGTAAGTCGGGACTGAATCTGATGAATGCGGCCCCGCTGGACGAACAGATCGCTATTTACGGCAGGGCTGCGGACTGGCTGGATCCGATGCTGAAAGCCTTCGGACCAGCCGAGATAAAAGACTGGGCCGAGGGTCTGGGAGAAGCGCTGTTCACTGGGTCGTCGGGGCGGGTGTTTCCCCGTGCGATGAAAGCATCCCCGCTGCTGCGCGCATGGCTTGCCCGGCTGGAGCGCCGCAACGTGACCTTGCGGCGCGGTTGGCGTTGGCTGGGCAACGGGTTCGAGTTCGCAAGCCCTGGCGGCCCGTGTTCCCTGATGCCCCGTGTCTGCATCCTTGCGCTTGGCGGCGCAAGCTGGGCGCGGCTTGGATCGGATGGTTTCTGGACAGAGCATCTGCTGACGAAGGGTGTGCCGCTGGCACCCTTCAGGCCAGCCAATATTGGTTTTCACGTGAACTGGTCGGATCATATGGATTCGCTGCACGGTCAGCCGGTGAAGGCTGTCATGCTGCATGCGGGGGCGCAGTGCGTGCGTGCAGAATTCGTGATAACCCGTCGCGGCGTGGAAGGTGGCGGTATCTACGCCCTGTCAGAGGCTGTTCTGGATGGAGAGCAGGTGCAGATCGACCTGTTTCCCGATCTTTCGACCACAGAGATCGCTGCAAAGCTTGCGCGCCAACCGCGCAAACTGTCGACCACCAACCGGCTGCGCCGTGCGCTGGGGCTGACAGGAACGCGCCTTGCGCTGCTTATGGAAACCGCGCGCCCCTTGCCCGCAGAGCCTTTGATGCTTGCGGGCCGTCTGAAATCCGTCCCGCTGCCCCTGCGGGCACCGTTTCCGATAGATGAGGCAATTTCCACCTCGGGTGGGGTAATGCAGGCAGGCGTGACGGAAACGCTGATGCTGCGCAACTGGCCCGGCGTTTTCGTGGCAGGAGAGATGCTTGACTGGACCGCGCCGACAGGCGGCTACCTTCTGACGGCCTGTCTTGCAACAGGCCGCTGGGCAGGTGCACATGCAGCGCGCTACGGCTGATCTGCTGTTATCCCTCGGGCGCAACGCACGCTGGGTTCAGCCGACATTCAGCCCTTCGCGGTAGTGTCCGCGTTCAACTCTGACAAATCAGAAGGTGGCTGATGTCCGAACTCTCTGCAAGATTGTCCTTGCCGTATCTGCAACCTGCCCAGGCCCAGAAGCATGTCACCCATAACGAGGCCTTGGCGCGGCTGGATATGCTGGTGCAGCTAACAGTGGAAGCGTTCGAGGCGGCAGTGCCGCCGATAGACGCTGAGCTGGGGCAAATCTGGGCATTAGGCCCAACGCCGGTTGGCGACTGGGACGGCGAAGGGCGCAAGCTGGCCCAACGCAGTTTTGGGGGCGGCTGGGAATTTGTCACGCCCCGGCCCGGATGGCGCGCGAGTCTGGGTTCAGAGCTTCGGATCTTTGACGGGAATAACTGGGTGGCTCCTGATCCGGGGGATCTGCAGAACCTGCCCGGTGTCGGGATCAGGGCCAGCCATGATGCTGCCAACCCGCTGGTCGTGTCAGGGGATGGCACACTTCTGACGCATGACGGTGCGGGTCATCAGGTGAAGGTGAACAAGGCCACCTCTGGCCAGACAGCCAGTCTGCTGTTTCAGACCGGGTTTTCTGGCCGGGCCGAAATTGGGACAGCCGGGACGGATGATCTGTCTTTCAAAGTCTCGGCAGATGGCGCAGTCTGGCGTGACGGGCTGGTTGTCGGGGCCAGTGATGGCCGCGTTCACCTGCCCGAAGGGCTGATGGTGGAAGGGCAGGCCGCCCTGCATCTGGGAAACCTGTTGGGCACTGTCGCCGAAATCGCGGGCGCGCCATCGGGAGCAGTGCTTGAGCGCGGGTCCAATGCCAATGGCAGCTATTTGCGGTTGGCCGATGGCACGCAGATCTGCATGACGACACTGAATGCCGGCGATCCCACGGCGCTTGGCGCAGGAACCTTCGAAAATCCGTATCGCACGCTCACGCATGTCTGGCACTATCCAGTTGCCTTTGCTGCGCTCCCTGCTCTTGCGGGCCATGCCACATCACAAAGTGCGCAGGCGCTTGACAGGCATCTGCTGTTTTCCTCGGCGCTTCCAACTTCGGATCTGGTCGAGGGGGTTCAGGCGGTGCGGGTCTGTGCGTCCAGCGGAACAGAGGCGTGCAGTCTCACGCTCTTGGCCGTTGGCCGCTGGTTCTGAATTGGCAAATCGCGCCATGCGACGCTGATCAGAACGCACCGATCCGCGAAAGGCAGGGCAGACAAGATCATCACGCGAGATCTGTTTGGTGTCCGCGGTCCCCGGTGCGCAGTGTTTCGCTGCGCTGAAGCACGGGATGTTCAAGTTTGCGCCGATATGCGGAGGGTGACAGGCCCGAGAACCGACGGAAGCGGCGGCTGAAATAGCTTGCGTCGTCAAACCCCAGGGCATGCGCCACGGATTGCGCACTCATCTGTGTATAGGCAAGAAGCCGCGACGCTTCGTGCATCAGATGCGCTTCAATCATGTCGCGTGCGCCCAGGCCAGTATGCGTCTTGCACAATCGCCCCAATGTGCGTTCAGACAGACCCAGGGCCTCGGCATAGGCCGAGATCGGCCAATGATTGACAGCTTGCGCGCCAATCAGGGCCTGAAACCGGGCGATCCGGGCATCGGGGCGTGCGGGTGCACCCTCTGTCGTCGGGGCCGCGCCCACGAGTTCCGACAAGATCAGCCCCAGTTGGCAGCGCAATTGCGTTCTGCGGAATACGCTGTTGCCTTGCCATGTCGTGAACAGCGCCGCGACGACCTTGTCCATGGACTGTGGCGGGGTCGTGATCAGGGGCGCTGACAGTGGTTTGGCAAGCTCAGCCTCTGATCCGAACAGGTCGGGATAATGCTGACATGGCAGGCTGATCACCCAGCCTTCCGTGTCAGATGAAAACCGGAAACCATGTGCCGATCCTGGCGGCACACCCAACGCAACCGGCGGCGCAATCGGAATGCAACCTCCATCCAGCTGAAAGGTAAGATCGCCGGAAAATAGCATAAACAATTGGAAAATATGTGTGTGCCGATGTGGTTTTATGATCCAGTCAAACCCCGCTGCCCGGTCACGGATCTGTTCCATGTGCAAGATATCAGGGAAGGCGATATGTTCCCCGTATAGCTGGAAAGCAGGTATCTCGGTCCGAGTTGACATGTCTGAATAGTACCATCTTTCGGGGAATGCGTCCATTCCACCTGCGGCCCGCAGCGATATGATGTGCCGGAAATGTGGGTTTGGAGTAACGCATGCGCACACAAGTCGCGATCATCGGAGGGGGGCCAGCGGGCCTGCTATTGTCACAACTTCTTAATCAGAAGGGCGTCGAAACAGTCGTTCTGGAACGTCAGAGCCGCGACTATGTTCTGTCGCGCATCCGCGCCGGTGTGCTGGAACGCGGCACAGTCGATCTGCTTCAGCGCGCCGGCGCTTCTGCCCGGATGATGAAGAACGGCCAGCCCCATTGCGGATGCTACCTGACCCATGACCAGCAGATGATCCGCGTAGACTTCGCCGAGGCCTGCGGCGCAGAGGTGATGGTCTATGGTCAGACAGAAGTGACGCGCGACCTCTATGCCGCGCAGGATGGCTTGGGTGCGACCCATATACATGGCGTCGAAAATGTCGTCCTGCATGATATCGAGACGTCGAAACCCTACGTGACCTATGATCTTGATGGCGCGGCGCATCGGCTGGAGTGTGACTTCATCGCAGGCTGTGATGGCTTTCATGGTGTCAGCCGGAAGTCGATCCCGCAGGCTGTCCGGAAAGAATATGAGAAGATCTACCCCTTTGGCTGGCTGGGAGTTCTGTCAGAGACGCCGCCACTGCATGAAGAACTGATCTATGCCAATCATCCGCGCGGTTTTGCCCTTGCCTCTATGCGCAATCCGATGCTGTCGCGCTACTATGTTCAGGTTCCGCTGTCCGACCGGGTCGAGGATTGGTCGGATGACGCGTTCTGGAGCGAATTGCGCGCCCGTCTGCCGCAAGATGTCGCGGAGGGGCTGGTCACCGGGCCGTCGATCGAAAAGTCGATCGCACCGCTGCGCAGTTTTGTAACCGAGCCGATGCGCCACGGCGCACTTTTTCTGTGCGGCGATGCCGCGCATATTGTTCCGCCAACAGGCGCGAAGGGGCTGAATCTGGCCGCCTCGGATGTTCATTATCTCAGTGAAGGCTTCATCGCGCATTATGATCAGTCCGACAGCACCGGGCTGGAAGATTATTCGCAGAAGGCGCTGGCGCGCGTCTGGCAGGCGATGCGCTTTTCATGGTCGGTGACGACAATGATGCACCATTTTCCGGAACACACTGCCTATGACCGCGAAATGCAGCGTGTAGAGTTGATGCAACTCGCGTCAAACCCGACGGCGCAGCGCCTGTTTGCAGAGAACTATGTAGGTCTGCCCTACTGACGGATCGCAGGCAGCTCTTGAAAGCCGGGTGTCGCGCAAGGGTAGCAAATTCAGAGGCAAAACGACAAACCTGCCGCTACTGCGGCGGTGTTTACGGCGCAATCTGCCCGCGTTAAGAAACGTCCGGCAGGCGCAGAATGGGGACTGGAAGCAATGGCAGGGCCAGACGGGCCAATTGCACGGCACGACGCTCTTGTCGGGCAGCTTGCCCAGTCTGCCCTATCGCGATGGCCGATCCCTGCTGATGCGACAGCGCGTCTGATCAACCTGTCCGAGAATCACAGTTTTCTGGTGGAAGCGCCAAACGGGTTCCGGGCTGTTCTGCGCGTGCACCGTGCCGGGTATCACGGCCGTGCAGCGATCTCTAGCGAACTGGCGTGGATGGATGCGTTGCACCGCGATGGGGTTGTCTAGACGCCCCGGTATATCATCGGGCATGACGGGGCGGCTATTCAGGAACTTGGCCTTGACGGGCAAGTGCCGCCCCGGTTTCTGGTTCTGTTTCACTTTATTCCGGGGCAGGCGCCCAAGGCAGATGCGGCGTTGCGCCCGGCTTTCATGCGCCTTGGTGAAATTGCCGCGCGTATGCATCGCCATGCCATGCGATGGTCGCGGCCAATCGGGTTTCGGCGTCTGGCATGGGATGAGGACGCGGTCTTCGGCGACACGCCGATCTGGGGCAATTGGCGCGACGCACCCCATGTCGATCCGGCCATTCGGGCGCTGCTGGAGCGGGCCGAGAAAACAGTTTGCGCGCGTTTGTCCAGTTTCGGGAAGGGGGCAGCGCGTTTTGGCCTGATCCATGCGGATATGCGACTGGCAAATCTTCTGGTGGACGGCGATGTGACGCGCGTGATCGACTTTGACGACTGTGGGTTTGGCTGGTTTCTCTATGACTTTGCAGCGGCCATCAGTTTTTTCGAGACGGACCCCACCATACCAGAACTGAAATCTGCATGGTTGCAGGGGTATCGCAAGGTTCAGCACCTGTCCCATGCAGAGGAGGCCGAGATTGATACCTTCATCATGCTGCGCCGTCTGGCACTGTTGGCCTGGATCGGATCGCATGCAGATGCCCCCGAACCTCAGGCCCTTGCCCCAAGTTTCGCATCCGGCAGTGCAGAGCTTGCGGAAAGCTGGCTAGGTCGCATCCGCGCCTGAGCGGGTGTCACGTCGTTTTCGGCTTTCGCCGCATTGCAGCGATTTCGACTTGACATTATATTGCGTCTGCCGCATCGGTTTGGAAAGAATATTGCTGACCTATAGGGGGACTGCTCATGTCCGATTCCACGCCACAGCGCGACAAGCCATGGCTTTTTCGTACCTATGCGGGCCATTCCACGGCCAAGGCCTCGAACGCACTTTACCGCACCAATCTGTCCAAAGGACAGACAGGGCTTTCGGTGGCCTTCGATCTTCCGACGCAGACAGGCTATGACAGCGATCATGAACTCGCGCGCGGCGAGGTCGGCAAGGTGGGGGTGCCAGTCTGCCATCTTGAAGATATGCGGATGCTGTTTGACCAGATTCCGCTGGAACAGATGAACACCTCCATGACAATCAATGCGACCGCGCCATGGCTTCTGGCGCTTTATATTGCCGTCGCAGAAGAGCAGGGGGCCGATATCTCGCAGCTGAATGGGACAGTTCAGAACGACCTGATCAAGGAATACCTCTCGCGCGGGACCTATATCTGCCCGCCAGAGCCCAGCCTGCGCATGATCACGGATGTCGCAGCCTATACGCGCGCGCATCTGCCCAAATGGAACCCGATGAATGTCTGCTCCTATCATTTGCAGGAAGCCGGCGCGACGCCGGAACAGGAACTGGCCTTTGCGCTGGCAACAGCCTGTGCGGTTCTGGACGATCTGAAAACCAAGGTTCCGGCAGAGAACTTTCCGCAAATGGTTGGGCGGATTTCGTTCTTTGTGAATGCAGGCATCCGCTTTGTCACTGAACTGTGCAAGATGCGGGCTTTCGTAGATCTTTGGGATGAAATCTGCCGGGATCGCTATGGCATTGATGATCCGAAATT
>SKWJ01000079.1 GCA_007128995.1 Paracoccaceae bacterium | reverse complement strand
TTACCTTGGTGTATCTGAAGCGACCATACGGCGTGATCTGGTTGATCTAGAGGCGCGCGGCCTCATCCGGCGAACACATGGCGGCGCCTTGCCTATTGGCCAAGTGGTCCAAGAGTACTCGAATGCCGAACGCATGGTGCGAAACTCCGCTGAAAAGCTTAGAATAGCAAAGAGTGCGGCGGAATTGGTTCAGGATGGCGATGTTGTTTTCATTGATGCCGGGACAACGACGCTGCAACTTGCCCGGCAACTTTCGCATCGTCCCAGTCTTACTTTTGTTACAAATGGCGTTGATATTGCATCGTGTCTGAGCGCGGCGGACGTGCGCAGCCTGTATGTGACTGGCGGGGAATATTGCAACATGAATCACAGCATGATCGGTCCAATCGCGACCGAAGCCATAAGCCGTTTCAACGTGGACAAGCTGTTCCTGTCAGTGTCCTCCGTCGATCTGGGGCGTAAGCGGATCAATGTGGCGACACCAGATGTTGCTGCAGTGCAGCGCGAAATGATCGGAATCGCTCAGAAAGTCATCGTGCTTGCGGACCATTCGAAATTCTCGAAAAGCGCGATGTCGGTAATCTCGTCGTTGGATGACGTGGACCTGATCATCACGGATGCCGGGACACGACAGCTTGCATCAGCAGTGGCAGAAACGCTCCAGAAAAAAATCGTGTTCGCGTAAGGAAAGTGCAATGTCCATCCTGACAATTCGTGGTCTGAACAAGTTCTGGGGTGACACGCATGTTGTGCGCGACCTAGAGCTGGAAACGCGAGAAGGCGAGTTCATCGCACTGCTGGGTCCGTCCGGGTGCGGCAAATCCACGACATTGCGTTTGATCGCCGGTCTTGAAGACGCAAGCTCTGGCGAAATTCTGCTGGATGGCAAGCCAATCACGGACTTGCCATCCGCAAAGCGCGGTATTTCCATGGTGTTCCAGTCCTATGCGCTGTTCCCGCACCTGACGGTGGCTGACAATATCACCTTTGGGCTGTCGGTTCGTGGTGAATCCCGCAAGAGTCAGTCCGAAAAGCTTGCGCGGGTTGCGCCGCTTCTAGGGCTGAAAGACCTGCTTGATCGTCGTCCTTCTCAACTGTCGGGCGGACAGCAGCAGCGCGTTGCCTTGGGTCGTGCTTTGATTGCATCGGCGCCTGTCTGCTTGCTGGATGAACCATTGTCCAATCTTGATGCGTCGCTGCGCGCAGAGATGCGAAACGAGATCCGCTCGCTGCAGCGCAGGCTCGGGATCACAATGATTTTTGTCACCCACGACCAAACAGAAGCGATGAGCATGGCGGATCGTGTCGCGTTGCTCCGGAATGGCCGGATCGAACAATTTGACACGCCCGAAGTCCTGTATTCGCGCCCGGCATCTACCTTTGTTGCGAAGTTTATTGGTGCGCCGCCGATGAATATCCTTGATGTGGATGTCTTCAAGGCGTGTGGCTTGACCATTGACGGCAAGTTCAAGGTCGGTTTGCGACCGGAGGAGATTTTCTTAGTAGAACGGGGTCTACCGGGTCGGGTTACTCATGCCGAGTATTTCGGCGCCGACTCGGTTCTTTCCGTTGACGTGGAGGGGGTGCAATGCGCCGTCCGTCTGCAAGGGCGTCCTGCAATAGAGCCGGGCGCGACACTGCAACTGGGGTGGAATGCGGACGCGCTTCACCTGTTCGATGCAGAAACCGGGCTCCGGCAGGAAGCTGCCGTGGCTCAACCCGAATGGGTGCAACTCCAACCAGCGTGAGGAAAAAACCATGAAGTGGACTTCAGTAAAGCAGACACTGCTTGGCAGTGTCGGTGTGACCTTACTTGCCCTGTCGCCTGCCTTCGCGCAGACCAATATCACGTTTTTCTACCCTGTGCAGGTTGGCGGTCCGCTGACCGATGTGGTCGACGGCTATGTTGCCGATTTTCACGCCCAGAACCCGGATATTCGCGTCGAGGCGATCTTTTCCGGCAACTACACAGAAACCACCACACGCGCCTTGACCGCTGCGCGCAGTGGCAACCCGCCCACTGTGGCTGTGTTGCTGGCAACGGATGTCTATACTCTGATTGACGAAGACGTAGTCCAACCCATCGACACCTTCATCAGCACAGATGAAGATCGCGCATGGCTTGCCGGTTTCATGCCTGCTTATCTGGCATCCGCGCAGGTTGACGGTCATCTGTGGTCGGTGCCGTTCCAGCGCTCGACCGCTGTGATGTATTATAACAAGGACCTGTTCGCTGCGGCCGGCCTTGATCCGAACCAGCCGCCGCGGACATGGGATGAGATGGTTGAATTCGGCAAAGCACTGACGATCCGCGATGCCTCTGGAAATGTCACCCAATATGGTCTGGGCATTCCCAGCAGCATGAATGCCGTGCACTGGCTGTTTGGGGCATTGGTTGCGCAAAATGGCGGGCGGCTGTCGAGCGAGGACGGCCTGCACACCTTCTTCGACACGCCCGAAGTCATCGGTGCGTTGCAGTTCTTTGATGATCTGAGCAAAGAACACGGCATCCAGCCGCCCGGAATTCTGGAATGGGGCACGACGCCTAGTGACTTCTTGCAAGGCCGCCTTGCGATGGCGTGGCACACTACGGGCAATCTGGGCAATATCCGCACCAATGCAACGTTTGAATTCGGCGTGGCCCCCTATCCTGGCAATCCGGAACCAGCCTCGGTGCTTGGGGGTGGAAACCTTTATATTTTCTCTGGAGCAACGGAAGAGCAGCAAAAGGCCGCGTTCGAATTCACGAAATTCATGACATCCCCGGAATTGCTGGCCGATTGGGGTGTGCAAACTGGGTATGTTGCACCGCGCGACGATTCTTGGGAAACTGAAACCCTGCGTAACTTCGTCGCCGAGGTGCCGCAAGCTGAGGTTGCCCGCTTGCAGATCCCGGATTCGGTACCGGAAATCTCGACTTTTGAAGCCGCGCGCATCAACCAGGTTTTGAATACCGCC
>SKWJ01000315.1 GCA_007128995.1 Paracoccaceae bacterium | reverse complement strand
CCGACAGGCAATCGCGAATGACATCATCCTCGGCGATGTTGCGGTCTTCCTCCCAGCAGGCCCGCGTCAACATGCTGACCAACTGTGCCATGTCACCCCCGCCAGCTTCCTGCGCAGCGATAATGGCATAAGATGCCGGCGCGGGGTTGGTCGGAAAGAAAGCAGGTTGCAGCTTGAGTGGAATATCCAGCCGCGCAGCCCACCGCCTGAGTTCCTGAACGCGATAGGCTTTTCGGCTGTCATGTCTCTCTGCCAGTACCTTGCCGCCTGTCTGCTGGAAAAGTGCAGCCGGATCGACAGGTTTGTAGCGAATGGCGACGCCTGCCGCTGCTGCAATCTCTGCTGGTCGCGTACCCGCCATATGAGTCCAGGGTGAAATAGGGCTGAGATAGTAGTCAATCTGCGTCACGGCTTATCCCCTCGTGCGAGCTTGCGGTTTGCAAGACGTTACCGGGGTGATAAGCGGTGTCAACTCGTGCGAATCTTGAAGGACGCCCTGATGATCGACCGCTCGGAGCCTAAGCTGATTGCAGGCAACGCCAATGTTCCTCTTGCCCGCGCGATCGCGCGGCGGATGTCGCTGCATCGCGGCATGTCCGTATCGCTTGTCGATGCGCGCGTCGAACGCTTCAACGATGGTGAGGTGTTCGTCGAAGTGTTCGAGAATGTCCGCGGCGAAGACATGTTCATCATACAGTCCACATCAAAGCCGGCGAACGATCACCTGATGGAACTTCTGATCATTGCAGACGCGCTGAAACGGTCCTCGGCGGCTCGGATCACGGCTGTCATTCCATATTTCGGCTATGCCCGGCAAGACCGGCGCACCAAGGCCCGGACGCCTATCTCGGCCAAGCTGGTTGCCAATATGATTGCGCAGGCAGGGATTGAACGCATTCTTACCTTGGATCTGCATGCAGCCCAGATCCAGGGTTTCTTTGATATTCCGGTCGACAACCTTTATGCCGCGCCAGTATTCGCGCTTGATCTGAAGCATCACTTCAAGGAACGCTTGAGCGATGTTGTTGTCGTCTCGCCTGATGTGGGTGGCGTTGCCCGCGCGCGCGAACTTGCCAAACGCGTCGGATGCGCATTGGCCATTGTTGACAAACGGCGCGAAAAGCCGGGCGAGATTGCGGAAATGACGGTGATCGGGGAAGTCGAGGGCAAGATCTGCATCATCGTGGATGACATTTGTGACACGGCTGGCACATTGTGCAAGGCGGCCGAGGTCCTTGTCGAGGCAGGCGCAACAGAAGTGCACAGCTATATCACGCATGGTGTGATGTCGGGACCTGCGGTTGAGCGGATTACCAATTCGGTCATGAAAACACTGGTCATAACCGACTCGATCGCCCCGACAGACGCCGTTCTGGCCGCGCCAAATATCCGCATTGTACCGACTGCGCCGATGTTCGCCCAAGGTATCCTGAACACTTGGAAAGGGACTTCTGTTTCCTCGCTGTTCGATACTGAAACGCTGATCCCGATCTATGAAGGGTTGTACAGCGAATAGGCGGTGCCCATCCTGTCAGTCCTGGTGTTGGTCGGACTGAGAGGGGGCGCGACGTTGGCGGTCCGATTTTGGAAGCGAGTCGCGTGAATCAAAATCATTGATATCGGGGCGCGACTTGTGACGATGCTTGTTCCAGCGCGCGAGCCCAAGCCAGACCCCCAGACCCACCGCCGCCCAGACAAGTGCCTGCACGAAGATATGCAGCCCAGGCAGGGCATAAGTCAGCAGCGCAACGACTGCTGCACCCAGTGCGAAACCAAGCGCCACATAGGCAAATGTCAGCATCTCGACGGCCAGCAAGACTGCGGCTATCAAGCCCCAGATGACCCAGTCTGACAGGGCGAACATGTCCATCGTTCACATCTCTTTCAGAATTGCGGCGGCTTCCCGGAATGAATTTGACGGACCGCCGGGCAACATGATCAGTTTTGAATTCTCGGATTTCGCAAGGCCCTCAAGCGCCTCGACCTGCATGCGGGCGGTCTGAAAGATCAGCGCATCGCGCGCGTTTTCGCCTTCCAGGGAATCCGCAATCACACGGTTAGATTCGGCATTTGCCTGGGCGATTGCGCGGATCGCGTCCGCACGGCGCTGCGCCTCATAGAGTTCGGCATCCGCCCCAAGTTCGGTTGCACGGCGCTGCCCTTCGGCGCGTGTGATCGCGGCGCGGCGCTCACGCTCGGCGGCCAGCACCTCGGCCATCGCTTTCTGGGTTGTCTCGTTCAGCCTTACATCCGTGATCTCGGAGCGGGAAATACGAATACCGTAGGTTTTCCCGGCATCTTCCAGCGCTTCCAGCAAGGCGAGATTCAATGACCCGCGGTCGGATTGCACTGCATCCAGTTCTACCTTGCCCAATTCCGAGCGGACCAGCGACTGCACCAGCCCGATCACCAGCTCATCAATCTTGTTGACGCGAAAAACAGCGGCCTCGGGATTCTCGATCCGGTAGACAACAAGAAGCTGTGCGCCAAAGACGACATTGTCTGCCGACACGACTTCAAGCGATATGTCATTAAGAACCTGATCATTCACCGGCACTTTGGAATGAACGCGGTCCAGAAATGGAATAATGACGCTGACGCCTGCATCCAGCGTTCTATGGTAAGCCCCCAGACGGGTTACGACGTAATTCATGGATTGTGGCACGATCTTCAGTCCCAGAAGGACGATCAGCACCAGCAGGACCACAAGCGCGAGTATTAGTTCCATTCTTCATCCTCGACACAAAGCTGTTTCAACACAGATAGGGGGTGCGCGATCCGAAACCAAATGCGCTACGACCTTTCATCCATCGCGAACCTGCGCGCGACCAGCATCAGCGCCAGCGCCGCGGAGGCGCACAGGATCATTCCGAATATCAGCGGCAGGGGGGTGCCGTCATAGGCCAATGAAATCGGCACTGCAATCAGAACCGACCCGACAGTCGAAAGCGACTGCACCACAGACGATCCGATCCCGGCCATATGCCCGAGCGGTAGCAACGCCAGCGCATTAAGATTCCCAAATGTCAGCCCGATCGAGAAGAATGCTGTGCACATGAAGGCAAAGAACAAGGCAAAATCCCAAGGTGCTGGCACACCGCGCATCAGCAGCAGCAGGAATAGAACTGAGATGCTGGCTTGCCATGCAAATGCGATTGTCGCGATCTTGCGCATGCCGTGGCGCATGACAAGTTTCGCGTTGGCGACGCTTGCAGTCCCTGCAACCAGCGCCGTGGCGGCAAACCAGAATGGAAAGGTTGCGGCACGATCATAGACATCTTCGAAGATCATGGGCAGGTTGGCCAGCCAGGCGAAAAGCGGGGCAAAGGCAAAGGTCAGGGCCGCCACATAGATCATGACGGCTGGGTTGGTTACGATCTCGATCATTGCAGCCCAGATGCTGCGCAGACTCAGCGGCCGCTGATTGTCAGGCCGCAGGCTTTCGGGCTGACGCGCCATCAGCCACAGCCCCGCGATGACAGCAAAGCCAATGAAGGCAACGAAGATCATGCGCCAGTGTGAAAGCCAGATTATCCCGGCACCGACAGAGGGCGCGATGGCGGGCACAAGGACAAACAGGGTCATGATGATGGACATGACGCGCGCCATCGCCCGACCTGCATAGAGATCGCGCACCATCGCAGTCGCCGCCACTCGGGGCGCCGCAGCCCCCAGACCTTGCAGGAACCGTGCCACGAGCAGGCTTTCGATGGACCGGGACTGGATTGCCAGAAATGCTCCGATCAGATAGACCGCCAGTCCCGCCAGCAACACTGACTTGCGGCCAAAGGCATCTGAAACAGGCCCGCAGATCAATGTCCCAAGGCCCAGCCCAAATACGAAAGTTGCGATCACCAACTGACCGCGGGCCGGGTTCTCCGGTGAAAGCTCTCGCCCGATCTCCGGCAATGCCGGCAACATTGCGTCGATTGAAAAGGCGACAGTCGAGATAAGCAGCGCCATAAGCGCCACAAATTCTCCAAATCGCAGAGGACGGGTCGGAGAAAACCGACCCATCACGATGCGCCATCCATGATCTGGTCAATGATCTGTAACCATACGTCAGTTGGTTGCGCACCAGAGATGGCGTGGCTCTTGTCCAGAATGAAGAATGGCACGCCGGTAATTCCGCGCGAACGCGCCAGTCGGTCCGCCTGTTTGATCGTGTCGATATCGGCATCAGTGTTCAGAAGCCGCGCCACCACACTCTCTTCTAGGCCCGCGTCTTGTCCAAGGCTTACCAGTTCCGACAAGGTCCCAATATCACGCCCCTCCTGAAAATAAGCCCGGAACAGCCGGTTGACCATCATACTTTGTCGGCCTTCCAGTGCGGCCCAATGGATCAGTCGGTGCGCATTCAGGGTGTTTGGCGTCTGTGTGATGCCGGGCAGGTTCAGCTCAAGCCCGCTGTCCTCGGCGGCTTCGATCACGGGTCTGTAAGCGTCGAGAACGCCCTGTGCGCCGAATTTCAGGTCCAGATAGGCAGCGCGATCCATGCCTTCGGGCGGCATGTCCGGGTTGAGCTGGAACGGATGCCAGCTAATTTCAAACGGATGACCGGGGCGCTGTTCAAGCGCCCTGTCCAGACGCGCCTTGCCGATGAAGCACCAGGGGCAGATCGGATCAGACCAGATTTCAAGCAGGATCATCGGCCCGTTCCTTCTCAAACGAGGTGCGCAAGGCGCGCCGCGACAATTTTCCGTTTGCGCTGCGGGGCATGCTTTCGACCTGACGATATAGCCGTGGCTGTTTGTAGCGGGCAAGGCGCGTGGCGGCAAATCTGTCGAGTGCATCCTCTGCTATCGGTGTCGCAGATGTGTAGAAGGCGGCGATCACGCTGACCCCTGGTCGCAAGGTCACTTCGGTGCAGGCGATATCGGTAATGTCAGGGTGATCCGCCAGGGCGCGCTCCACTTCCAGTGGTGAGACCCGAAAACCGCCTGCGTTCATCATGTCATCATTGCGGCCAAGAAAGGTCAGCGCGCCCGTATCATCCAGAACCGCACGATCCCCCGTCAGGAACCAGTCCCCCTGAAGCGGCAAATGCGGCTGCCCGTTGTTCAGATATCCCAGCATGAGCCCCGGATCACTGCGATGTATTGCCAGCATGCCTTCCTCGCCTGCGGACAGCGATTGACCGTCCGGGCCCAGAATGGCGATCTGTCGGCCTGTTTGCGGGAAGCCGGCTGTCCCTTGGGGCGCCGGTCTTGCCGGGCTTGCAGAGACATAGGTCGAGCATTCCGACATGCCAAGCGCCTCGAAAATCTCGCGCCCGGTCGCGTCGCGCCACGCAGTGCGGGTATCCTCGGGCAATTTCTCGCCCGCCGAAAGTCCATGGCGCAGGCGCGGCAGATCCAGTTTTCCACCAGCTTTCAGCATTTGACGATAAACGCCCGGAACAGCCGCAAAGATCGTGGCGTCAAACCGTTTCATCATCAGACCCAGCGGCGCGCCGGGTTCCGGGATCAGTGCCGTTGCGCCGATCGCCCAAGGGTCCATCAAACCTGTGCCGAGTGTGTAGGTCCAGTTGAAGGCACCAGCATGCAGCATACGGTCATCCCGCGTCAGCCCATACCAGCCGTCCCACATCATCCGGCGGGCCCATATGGCACGATGGGCATGGACGACCGCGCGCGGGTGTCCGCCACTGCCGGATGTGTAAATGATATAGCAAGGCCGATCCGGGCTGCCCATATGCCAGTCACAGGGCGGCAACGAATACATGGCGCGCAGGGCCTGCTCGGTCAGAACCGGCACGGGACTGTCTGGCAGGATTACCCCATCTGCCGCAAGCACCAGCGCAGGCGAGATTTCTTGTGCAATCCGCGCGATCTCGGGCTGGGTCAGCTGAGTTGATGTCGGGACCGGGACCAGACCAGCGGCAATGGCGCCCAGATACGCGACCGGGAAATCCACGGTATTGCCAAGGCGCATCAGCACAGGGTCGCCGGGGTGCAATCCAGCCTTCAGCAGCCCCGTTCCGACACCCCGCACTGCGTCGATCAGCCGTGCATAAGACCACCGTTCTGCCCCGCTTCGACGCAAGATCTGAAGCGCGATCTTGTCAGGCGTGGCCATACCTGCGTCCAGCACATACCGGGCCATATTGAATGGCGTATCCGATGTTAGCGGGGCCGCTATGTCAGGGGTCGATCGCATGCGCTCAGAGCTACGCCCGCGCCCGGCCAGTTGCAAGCCTTCGCGCGCGCGCGTAAGGAGTTTTCATGACCAGAAACCCTGAACCCAGCCTGTTGAAGATTGCCCGCGACGCTGGCACGACCGAAGCGGCGCAACCCGTTGACCTGTCGGCGCGGGTGCGCGCGCTGCGCAAGGCGCGGGGCTGGACGCTGGAGCAAGCCGCGCAAGCGGCCGGGTTGGCCCGCTCGACGCTTTCAAAGATCGAGAACGGTCAGATGTCGCCAACATATGACGCGCTCAAGAAACTGGCGCTGGGACTGGGTATAAGCGTGCCACAACTGTTCACCCCGCCAGAGCGCCCGGCGGCAAGTGGGCGCATGGCGATCACGCGCGTGGATGACGGATTGGCGCAGCCCACCCCAACCTATGATCACAGGCTGCTTGCGGGGCAACTTAGCCAAAAGAGGATGCTGCCATATCAGGCGCGCGTCCGGGCACGCGACATGGCTGATTTCGATGGCTGGGTTCGCCATGGTGGCGAGGAATTCCTTTATGTCCTGACGGGTGAAATCCGGCTCTTCACCGAATTCTACGCTCCTGTCGACATGCGCCGCGGCGACAGCGCCTATTACGACGCTACCATGGGACATAATGTCGTGTCACTCTCGCGCGAGGATGCCCAGATCCTTTGGGTCACGTCGCTGGATTAGTCAGTTCGCCTGCCAGACCCTGCTCGATAAGGGCGACTGTCTTGTCCACACCATAAAGGGCAATGAACGTGCCCCAGCGCGGCCCCTGAGAGGCGCCAAGAAGTACTTCATAAAGCACTTTGAACCAGTCGCGCAGAGACTCGAAACCATGCGCTTTGCCGGTGTCGCGGACAACGGACATGAAAAGCTCCTCGCTGAGCGTGTCAAACTCTGCGGCATAGGCTTCGGGAACGGCATCTGTCTGAGCGATCCTGCGCAGACGGGCGCCAAGGTCTTCGATCGCGGCGCGCTCTGCGCTGTCGGGCGCGCGGAATGCCAGTGTCGGTGCCACGAAATCGGCGAAATAGCGCACGGCAAACCCGGCCGCCTGATCAAGATCCGGATGGGTTTCGGGGGCCGCCTCGGGGGCGTATTGCCGAATGAACGCCCAGAGTGTTTCCTTGTCCTTGGCCTGCGCCACTGAAGCAAGATTGAGCAACAGCGAGAAGCTGACCACCATACCCGATGCAGGCGGCTGTCCGCCGTGGATATGCCAGACCGGGTTTGCAACCTGGTGTTCCAGCGTCTGATCGGGAAAGGCGCGCAATTGCTGGTGGTATTCATCCACCGCCTTCGGAATGACATCCCAGCTCAGGCGTTTGGCCGTGCGCGGCTTGAGAAACATGTAATAGGACAGAGATTCCGTGGCGGCGTAGGTCAGCCATTCATCAATGGTCAGGCCGTTGCCTTTCGATTTGGAAATCTTCTCGCCGTTGATGTCCAGGAACAATTCATAGACGTAATGTTCTGGCTTCCTGCCGCCCAGGATCTCGCAGATGCGGTCATAAATCGGGGTATTGGTGGAATGATCCTTGCCATACATTTCGAAATCCACATCCAGAGCCGCCCAGCGTGCCCCGAAATCCGGCTTCCATTGCAGTTTGACATGCCCACCTGTGACGGGCAGCGTCCATTCGCGCCCATCCTCGTCATCGAAAGTTATCTCGCCTTTTTCGCCATCGACATGCTTCATCGGCACATAGAGCACGCGGCCTGTCACTGGATGGATCGGCAGGAAGATCGAATAGGTTTGCTGACGCTCGTCGCGCAGGCTGGCCAGCATGACCTTCATCAACGCATCATAGCGTTCCGCCGCTCGTAACAGCACTGGGTCAAACTTGCCGGATCTGTAGAATTCCGTGGCCGATATGAACTCGTATTCAAAGCCGAATGTGTCCAGAAAACGCCGCAGCATGGCGTTGTTGTGATGTCCGAAACTCTCATGCGTGCCAAACGGGTCCGGAACCGATGTGAGGGGCTTTTGCAGATGCGCGCGCAGTGCGTCTGGGTCAGGCACGTTGTCAGGGACCTTGCGCATGCCATCGACATCATCGGAAAAACAGATCAGGCGCGTTGGGATATCGCTGATCACCTCGAAGGCGCGCCGCACCATCGTGGTTCGCACCACTTCGCCAAATGTGCCGATATGCGGCAGGCCTGACGGTCCGTAGCCCGTCTCGAACAACACATATCCTTTTTCTGGCGCCTTGTCCTTGTAGCGCGCGACCAGTTTACGGGCCTCTTCAAAGGGCCAGGCTTTGGACTTCAGGGCGGCATCGCGCAGCGGGGACATGGGCAAGGGTCACTTCTCTGTGGGGAACGTGGGGCTGTGTCGGTTCCTATTGCCCCGGCGCGTCGGCGTCAATAATCTGCGCGCAACACCGTATACAGGAGCCTGCCATGCGCCCCCTCCCGCAACCTCTCTCGCCTCAGGACAGTCTAGTGGCGCTGATGATCGCCGTTTCGGCCGCCGATCTGGAACTTCACACTGCAGAACTTGTCGCCATCCAGTCTGTCGTCAACCATTTGCCGATCTTTGGCAACTATGACAGTGACCGCATCAAGACCATCGCCCAGACTGTGTTCGACCTTTTTGAAGAATACGATGGGCTGGATGCCCTGTTCGGACTGATACGCGACAGCCTGCCAGAGCGGTTGCACGAAACTGCCTATGCGCTGGCCTGCGACATCGCCGCTGCCGATGGCAAGATCTCGCAGGCCGAATTGCGCCTTCTGGAAGAGATCCGTCATGAGTTGCAGCTTGACCGGTTGCATGCCGCAGCGATAGAGCGGGGAGCGCGCGCGCGGCATATGCGACTCTAGGCGCAGGATGTGACCAGGCCTGCTTCCTGCACGCGTTGGCGCGATAGCCAAACCAGAGCTACTAGGGTATGTCAGAGCCATGTCTTCGCAAATGCAGTTGCGCTATTGGGGAATTGCTGCGCTGGGCGTTTTCGCCCTGCTCTGGGTGCTTGGCGATGTGCTTTTGCCGTTCGTGACAGGTGCCGCGATTGCCTATTTCCTGAATCCGATCGTTGCGCGGCTGGTGCGCGCCGGTGTCCCGCGCGCTCTGGCAGTTTCCACACTCATGTTTGCGGCCATCGGCGCAGTTGTGTTGGCTTTATTGCTTGTGATTCCGGCGATCATTGCTCAGGCCGTCGCGTTTTCCGAAGCTGCGCCTGACTTGCTGTCACGTTTGCAGAACTTTCTGACAGCGCGCTTCCCTGAATTTGAGGGGGTGGAGGGCGTGCTCGAGCGCTCGTTTGCCGCAATTGGTGAGGCGGTCCGCGACCGCGGCGCGGCCTTGGCCCAAGGGGTCTGGCGGTCAGTTTCTGGGTTGGTCGGCGTGCTGATCTTCATGGTGATCACGCCGGTCGTTGCGTTCTATCTGCTTGTTGACTGGCCGCGTGTTCTGGCAGGGCTGGATGATCTTTTGCCGCGCCCCTATGCGCCTGTGATCCGCGACCTTGCCGCACAGATGGATCAGTCTATCGCCGGATTCGTGCGCGGGCAGGTGACGGTCTGCCTTATTCTTGCTGTCTATTATGCTGTCGGGCTTGGCTTGGTCGGGCTGCAATTCGGATTGGTGATCGGTGTCACTGCCGGGCTAATCTCTTTCGTGCCTTATATTGGCGCGATTGTCGGGGGCGTGCTGGCCATTGGTATTGCCTTGTGGCAGTTCTGGGGAGAGCCGGCCAGCATCGCTGCAGTGCTGGCCATCTTTGCCCTTGGGCAGATATTGGAGGGCAATGTGCTTGTGCCGCGCATCGTCGGGCAATCGGTGCGGTTGCACCCGGTTTGGCTGCTATTCGCGATTTCGGTATTCGGAATGCTTTTTGGCTTCACCGGGATGCTGATCGCAGTGCCACTTGCGGCATCGATCGGGGTTCTGGTGCGATTTGGCTTGCAGCAGTATCAGTCCAGCAGTCTGTATCTGGCAGAGACTGCGCCCGAACCGTCATCCACCGAGGCGCCGCCGCCGCGCGTGAGCGCACTACGACCATTCTCAGAGGACGACAGGCAGCCGTGATGGCCCATCCGCAGCAATTTCACATTCCGCTGGATCTGCCTGTGTGTCTGTCGCGTGACAGCTTCGTGCTTGCGCCCTGCAATGCGACCGCACTTGCCATGCTGGACCAGCCCGACTGGCCTGCCGGAAAACTGGTGCTGACCGGGCCGGAAGGCGCAGGCAAAACCCATTTGCTGCACATCTGGGCACGCGACAGGAACGCAGTCTTCCTTCCAAGCGGCATTGCTCTGGAGAACGCAGATGTCTTGGCGCTTGCAGACAGGGGCGCCGTTGCGATTGACGGTGCAAATGCGGTAGCGGCCAGTCCTGACGCGCAATCAGCTCTGTTTCATCTTCATAATCTCCTGGCTGCGCGGCAGGGGCGGCTTTTGATGGCTGCGCGTCTGCCGGTCCGTGACTGGGGGCTTGGATTGCCCGATCTGGCCTCGCGTCTGCTTGCGACCAGTCATGTGACCCTTGCCGCGCCAGATGACACATTGCTCGCCGCAGTACTGACCAAACTCTTTGCGGACCGGCAGGTGCGCATTCCCGATACCCTGATCCCGTTTCTGCTGGCACGGATGGAACGATCGCTGGCAAGTGCCCAGACCCTTGTCGCGCGGCTGGATGCAGAAGCGCTGGCGCGCAAGCGGCCGATTTCGCGTGCGCTTGCGGCGGATGTCATGCAATCGTCATTTGATCTGCGGTAATTTGGGGCGTCTGCTCTTGTGCAAAAGGCAGTCCGCTCATACTCTGAGCGTATTCCTGATTTGCCGGAGGGTTCCTTGCTGCGCGTTCTTACTGCCCTGTTTTGCCTTGGCATCGGACTGACATCCGCGGCCGCTTCGGAGGATCAAACGCGGGTCTTGACAGGACAGGTTGCCGTGCTGGAGCGTCTGGCGCTGCCCGACGATGCGATGCTGCTTGTCGATCTGTCCACAGCAGATGATGTGCCGGTCAAGGGGCTGCGCAGCGTGACAGAAGGCGCCCAAAGCCCCTTTGAGTTCACTCTGGAAGCTCCATCCGAGGTTCCCCTCGTGCTGCGTGTG
>SKWJ01000103.1 GCA_007128995.1 Paracoccaceae bacterium | reverse complement strand
TGGGCAATCATTCCTCGGGCAAATCGACCTTCATCAACTTCCTGCTGCAAACCGATTTGCAGCGCACTGGCGTGGCCCCAACCGACGACGGATTCACGATCATCACCCATGGCCCGGTGGCAACCGAACTGGACGGACATGCCGTGGTCAGCAACCCCAACCTGCCCTATGAGGGGCTGCGCCATTTCGGCGATGCGCTGGTGTCGCATATCCGGCTGAAGCTGCGCCCCGTCGATCTGTTGCAGACCGTGACCCTGATTGACAGCCCCGGCATGATTGATGAAGCCAAGGCCGAGAACGGGCGCGGTTTCGATTTTCCGGGCGTTGTGCGCTGGTTTGCCGAACGCGCGGATCTGGTGGTCATGTTCTTCGATCCCGACAAACCCGGCACAACTGGCGAAACGCTGCAGGTGTTCCGCGAGTCGCTGGGCGGGATCGACCACAAGCTGCTGATCGTGCTGAACAAGATGGACCAGTTCCAGAACCTGCACGATTTCGCGCGCGCCTATGGCGCATTGTGCTGGAACCTTGGCAAGGTCATTCCGCGCAAAGACCTGCCGATGATCTACAACACCTTTGTTCCGATCGAGGGGAAAACCCGCTCTGCCTTGCAGCTGGATGATTTCGAAAAGGCGCGCGAGGATCTGATCGAGGAATTGCGCAGTGCCCCCACGCGCCGGATGGATAACCAGATCACGCAGATGGCCGCCTTTGCCGAACGCTTGCGCCTGCATGCCAGTGTCCTTGACGAGGCCGCGCGGCGCTATCGCAGACAGCGCTGGCGATCATTCACCATCCTGATTCTGGTCAGCCTTGCGGCCGCAGCGGGCGCGGTTCTGACTGGGATGGTGGTTGCGCTGGCCGCCGTTGCCGGGGGCGCGGTGCTTGCAGCACTCGTGCTGCACATGTTCTCTCTGCCCAGAGCGCAGAAGCGGATTATCAACGGGTTTGACGAGATCTTCACGGGCCTGCATGATCAGGAAATGCTGATGCGCGATCACGCTGAAGATCTGCACGCAGTCTGGAAAGAGGTGCGCCCCCGCGCGCGCGAAGTTGCCGAAAAACGCGGTCTGGGGGCGTTCCGGAAAATGGCCGCCGCAGATCGTGCCGTGCTTGATGCCCTGATCGACGAGGATATACCGGGTTTGCGCAGCGAACTCTATGATGCGCTTCAGGGGGCCTTGGGGGATGCAGAGAAAGTGCCGGCACATCCCCCGGCCACGGCGGCCCCCAAGCCGCGCGGCGATGACCTGCGGGCCGCAGGATAAGCCGGACTTGACGCAAGATCAGACCATCGGCGGCAGATGTCGCCTGTGATGATCGGGCATGCCTGTGTTGCAACAGCCGCTGAACTGCGCCGGGCAGAATGCAGATGTGGCCGCGCGCCTGATCTGATATAGGACTGCCCATGTTTCGTCTGTTCGATATGCTGGGCCGCTCTACCGCGATGCGGGCGCTGGATGAGGCGCTCCGCGCGGCCGGTCTGCACCCTTTGCTTGTGTCAGAGCCTGTCAAGCTGACCGTGATCCGGCTGAGCAAGTCACCGACTGCCCCCGAAAGCCGGAAACGTGCCTTTGCCACATCGGCCGAGCTTCTGGCCTATTGCGTCCTCGGGCATGAACAGTTCGCACAGTGCAACGGTTCGGAAAATGCCGAACATGCGGATCAGCGCTTTGAGGCTGCGCTGGAACACGGCGACAGCCCGGATGCAAAACTGATCTTGCTGGCGTTGCATGCCGGGCTGATCTCACCCGAAATCGCAGATCGGATCGAGCTTGAGGATCCAGAAACAGATCAGACCTGACCGCGCAAGGCAGATGTGGCGCACGGGCCCGAGCAAAACGGTCTGGACAGTTTTCGCACTTGCGGCGATAGCTAACGTGCAGGGTACTGCGCGGCGAAGGGGATAGGATGGACGAGCGGACACTGGTGTGCGACGTGCTGATCGTGGGCGGGGGGCCGGCGGGGTTGTCGGTCGCTTCAACCCTGCCGGATGATGTGACAACGGTGATCGTGCATCAGGATCGCGAAATCGGCCTGCCGGTGCGCACATCTGGCGGCACCTGGATGCAGGATGTCACGCGGCTGGGCATTCCGGACACGATGTACAAGCCCATGCGGGTGACAGAGGTGTTTTCAGACAAGGAACATGCCGCAGTGTCGCTGGGCGATACAATTCCGGTCATCCTCGACACACCAAAGTTATATAAATGGCTTGCGCAGCAATCGGATCACAAGGATCGCAAGCTGCTGCTGAGTACCAAATTCCTGTCGACACGGCAACGCGAGGACGGGCTTTACGAAAGCCGGATCAGGGGGCGCGATGCGACCTATGACTGTGTCGTGTCGCGTTACATTGTCGATGGCTCTGGCTGGCATTTCGCAGTGCTCGAGGCACTTGGCCTTGCGCAGAAGCCCGAGCGGCTGGCTGTGGGAACGGAATACGAATACCCTTTGGGACAGAACAGCGCGGATCGGGTGCTGGTCTTTTTCGGCAAGAAGGTGCTGGCGGGGTATGGTTGGGTCTTTGCCACAGCGCAAAACACAATCCGGATCGGGGTGGGGGTCATCCAACCTGACACTGAAAATTCCCCGCGCGACCTGCTGGAGGCCGTGATCAGTGACAAACGCTATCTCAAGCGGCTGGGCCTGAAGCTGGAAGGGGAGCCGGTTGTTCACAGCGGGATCTTGCCCTCTGTCGCCTATGACGCGCGTCTGGTCTTTGGCAATGTCATTCGTGTGGGCGACTCGGCCAATTTCGCCACGCCCACCATTGGCGAAGGCATCCGTGTCTGCATAGAGCTTGGCCGGATGCTGGGCGTGCAGTTGGGCCGCGCGGTAAAGACCAGGCGGCATGGGCCGCTGCGGAGCTATGAACGCCGTTGCAGGCGCGCGCTGAAGCACGATTACAAATGGGGGTTTGTGGTCAATACCCGCGCGGCCAGATATACACCTGCGCAATGGGATGCGGCTGTACGGCGGATGCAGCAGGTCGGGCCAGACGCAATTGTGGCCACGTTCCGGGGAGAGTTTTCACGGGTCAAGATGGCGAAGATCATTCTGAGCATGGTCAAGCCCTTCCTGCGCGCACGGTTGCGGCGACTGAAGGCGCAGATCAAGCCGGGATGATGGCTGCGGCATCCGACAACAGATTACCGCGCCCTGCCCGCTCAAATATTCTCCAGAAAATCCCGAAGCAGCGCATTGAAAAGCAAGGGTTTTTCCATATGCGCCGCATGGCTTGCGCCTGGGATGACAGAGAGTTCTGCCCCGGAAATACCCGTCCACAGGCTATGGACCTGCGGCCAGCGATAGGACCTGTCCTGATCGCCCCAGATGATCCGGCAGTGTTTGGGAAGGTGGTTCAACGCGTCGCGCCCGTCCCAGTCGCGCATGGCGATCAGAGCATTGCGCGCAGCCTCTGGGTGGGCCTTGCGGGCGATGTCACGGGTGGGCGGGTAGCCCTGCGCGGCGACACCATCGCGAAACCATGTGGCGCTGATCCGGTCTGCGGTGGCGCTGACGCCTTCGGCGGCCAGCCGCGCCATCGAGGTTTCAATCGGCTCGAACCTGTCGGGCATCAGTCCCAGAGGGCCGGTGCCGTAAAGCACCAACCCGTCAATGCGGTCTGGATGGCGCGCGGCAATCTCCTGCACGATCATCCCGCCCATGCTGTGGCCAAGAAGCGTGAAAGCGCCAATCCCCAGCCTGTCGATGCAGGCCATGACGCTTGCGGCGAAATCCGGGATGCGTGATGGCCCGGGCAGCATGGCCGCCTGCCCGAAGCCGGGCAGATCAGGCGCGATGACATCATATGTGCCGGAAAAGGCAGCAAACTGGTCTTGCCATTGGGCACTGCCGCCCAGATAGCCATGCACAAACACCAGCGGCTTGCCAGAGCCCGCGCGCAGGACAGGCAGTTCCATCACTTAGCGCACCTGCTGCGGCAGCCAGAGGGCGGCTTGCGGAAAGGCGATCATGACGCCCACAAGGATCACCAGCGCTGCGATGAAAGGCAGACTGCCCACAATGACATCCGGCACCGACACCTTGCCCCGGCTGATGCCGGATATGACATAGAGGTTCAATCCGACAGGGGGCGTGAGCACCGCAATCTCCATCGTGATGGTGTAGATGATCCCGAACCAGATCAGATCAAACCCGGCGGCAAGGACAAGCGGTATGATGACAGGCAATGTGATGAAGGTCATCGAGACGGGTTCAAGGAACATGCCCAGTGCGATGTAGAACAGGATCACCAGCGCCAGAACCATATAGGGCGACAGCTCGAATGTCAGGAACAGGGCCGTGAATTGCTGCGGCACGCGGTAGTAGTTCAGAACAAACCCGAACAGCACACCCGCCGAAAGCAACAAGCCCAGATAGCCCATGGTGCGCATGGTGGCCATGAGAGCATCGACAAAGCCCCGCCAGCGCAGCCCCCCCACGCCCACGGCCAGCGCGACTGTCACCAATGCGGCAATCGCCGCGGCCTCGGTCGGGGTGGCGATGCCACCATAGATCGACACGGTGATCACGCCGCCAATCACGATGATCGGCCCCAGTGAAACGGCAATCTGGATCAGCCGCATCCGCGGGCCAGTGTCACGGTCGGGCACATGCTGCGGATAAAGCCGCGCCCAGATCAGCACCACGACCACAAACAGCGAGGCCAGCATCAGCCCCGGGATCACACCCGCCATGAAAAGCTGCCCGATGGATTGATCGGTGACAATGCCGTAAAACAGCAGGATCAGACTGGGGGGCAACAGCACAGACAGCGTACCGCCCGCCGCCAGCACACCACTGGCAAGCCGCCGGTCATAGCCCAGTCGCAGCATTTCCGGCAGCGCCACACCGCCGATGGTCAGCGAGCCGACCATGGATGACCCGGACACCGCCCCAAAGCCCGCACAGGCCCCGATGGACCCATAAGCCGCAGAACCCCGGATCGGCACACCGCGATGCAGGAACATGTAGAGATTCGCACCGATATTGGAACGGCTGATCAATTCCCCCAGAAACACGAACAGCGGCACGGCCAGCAGGATGTAGTTGATCCAGACCCCCCAGAGTTTCAGCTGCGCCGAAACCAGCGACGTGTTGAAGGTCTGGATCTGCCACAGGAACGGCAGGGACGCGGCGGCAAGGGCAAAGGGAATGGGCAATCCGAGCGCGATCAGCAGGATCAGCAGCCCCATCAGGCCAAGGGCGACCTCATACCACTCCATCATGTTCTTCCTTCTCCGGGGGCGGGCGCAGGGCGATCTGCAGCAGTCGCAATGTGGCATAGAGGGTAAAGACCGAGAGCGCCGCAGCAGCAACGCCCCAGAACAGATATCGCGGCCAGTTCAGGATTTCCGAAGACGACCCCGAATTGAACGCCCGGAGGGTGGCATTGATTGTGGTGATGGAAAAGAACAGCCCGATCAGCGCCATGATCGCACCATTTGCCAGCGCGATCAGCTTTTGAAACCCGGGCCTGAGCGTATCAGTCAGCAAGGTGACACGCGGATAGGAATCTTCGCGCATCGCATAGGCAAGCCCCACCAGCGCCACAGGAAACAGCAACAGCGCAGTTGCCTCTGTCACCATCCTGTCGGGGCGTCCGATGACATAGCGCATGAAGACACCATAGCTGATCCAGACCATCTGGACGACAATGATGATCGCGCCGACCGCAGCAAGGCCCACAACCAGCCATTCGACTGCCTTTGTTGCGCGGTCTATCAATCTGAGCATGACACCCTCTTGTGATGGTCCAAGGTGCGTCCGGGTGGCCCACCTTGGCAATGACGCGCAGTTTCTTAAAGGCCTGTGCCGGGTATGATAGTGCGATGTCGCGCCTGCAATGTCAGCCACCGCCTGCGCGAAATCGCTTTGATATCGGTCTGCCTAAAGCTGATGTTGCGCAAACAGGGCGCGGATCTGGTTTGCAAGGTCCGGGCCACAAGCAGCATCAACTTCCTCTGTCCATTTTGCCGCGATCTCAGAGATCATCGCATTGCGCTCATCGCGCGAAATGGACACGGCCGCACCACCGCCCTTCATCACCGCATTGCCGACCTGCGCATCGATCCAGTCTTCATAAAGCGGCTGCAACCATTCTTCGGTTTCAGCCCCTGCTTCCAGAAGCGCCGCCTGATCTTCCTCGGACAGGCGGTTGAAGCGGTCAAGGTTCATCATGTACTGGATATTGCCGTAGAACAGGCTGGCATTGACCATATACGGCATGACATTCCACAACTGCCAGGAACTATAGGTGGCGACACCCATATTGATTCCGTTGACAACACCGCGTTCGGCCGACTGGAAAACTTCGCCCGGGGCGATGAAAACAGGCTGCCCACCCCAGGTTTCGATCATCAGGCTGACCAGCGGGCCAATAGACCGCACCAGCTTGCCATTCAGATCATTCAAACTGTCAATCGGGCCCTGAAACCACCATTCCTGATCATAGCTATAGTTTGAGTTGATGATCGGGATCAGCCCGACATTCGCGGCCTCGGGCGCGATCAGTTCGGCATAGGCGGCATCAAGGCCCACCTGATCGCTCAGATCAATCGCCGCCGGGTAAAGCGAGGTCACCCGGTAGCATGGCAGGCGCGTATCGGCCGAGATCCAGCTGATATCGGCCACACCGCCTTGCAGCGCATCCACACCATCTGACCAGCCATGCAGCGTAGAAGAGGGGAAGATTTCGACCGTCACGCGGCCTTCGGTCTTTTCGGACACCAACTCCGCGAATTTGACAAAGCCCTGATAGCGAATGTCGG
Source organism: Paracoccaceae bacterium (assembly GCA_007128995.1). Taxonomy (GTDB): domain Bacteria; phylum Pseudomonadota; class Alphaproteobacteria; order Rhodobacterales; family Rhodobacteraceae; genus Roseinatronobacter. The sequence continues at coordinate 4,461 of SKWJ01000103.1, read as the reverse complement.
TTTCGTTGACATAGGTGGACAGGCGAATGGTTTCGGCCTGCGCCGTAGTGGCAAGCAGAATGCCTGCAAGTGACAGGGCCGCAAATCTGGTCGGTGAGGACATGAGTATCTCCATTGTTGAACTCGCTCGGGTATGGGCTGCTCAGGCAGCCTTCTGGTTGTCGAAGAGATGGCCATAGGCAAAGAGCGCGACCGCGCCGCCCGTATGCAGGAAGACCACGCGATCCGAGGGCTTGAAGGCGCCTGCACGGATCATCGAGACAAGACCGGCAAACCCCTTGCCGGAATAGACCGGGTCCAGCAGAATCCCTTCCAGCCGGGCCAGCAACAGCATGGCATCGACCATGCTGTCTGTCGGCTGGCCATATCCGGGTCCGACCTCGTCATCATAGGCGACGACCATATCGCGCGGCAGCGCCCCCCGCGCGCCGATCAGGTCTGCCGTGCGCTGCGCAAGTGCATGTACATTGTCGATCTGCTTGTTGCGCGGCGCCCGCACCGAATACCCGGTGACGGGAATGGGGGCGTTCATCGCATAAAGCCCCGCCAGCAACCCGGCCTGCGTTCCCGCACTGCCAGTTGCGTGAACAATATGGTCAATGCGCAGCCCGGCCGCATCGGCCTGACTGACCAGTTCCTCGGCACAAGAGGCATAGCCAAGCGCGCCAACGGGGTTCGACCCGCCACCGGGAATGACATAGGGTTTGCGGCCCTGTTCGCGCAGGGTGTCTGCCAGCGCTTCGGCCTCTGCATTCATATCAAGGCCCTCGGGCCGAAAATCGAAACTGCACTCCATCATGACATCCAGCAGGACATTGCCCGCTGTCTCGTAATCCGCGCCCTGATTGGTCACGCGCCGTTCCAGAAGCGCATGACAGGCCAGCCCCGCGCGGCAGGCCGCAGCCGCCGTCTGGCGCACATGGTTGGATTGCGTCGCCCCTTGCGTGACAAGCGTATCGGCCCCTTTGGCCAGCGCATCGGCAACCAGAAATTCCAGCTTGCGTGTCTTGTTGCCCCCAGAGGCAAGCCCCGTGCAATCATCGCGCTTGATCCAGATTTCCGGCCCGCCCAGCGCAGCACTCAGCCGATCAAGACGCTCCAGCGGGGTGGGGAAATGACCAAGCCTGTATCGTGGAAACCGCGCGAGATGCATGATGTCAATCCTATATCACTCTGTTAATCATCTAGAGCACTGATTTAAGGCTTGATCAAATGCCAATATGTTCCAGTAATATGCAAGACTTGCATGTAAGAGGCGGCGATGCGACTTGAATGGATTGAGGATATTCTGGCTGTGGCAGAGCATGGATCATTTCAGGTGGCCTGCGAAAAGCGCAATGTCTCGCAGCCTGCCTTTTCGCGGCGCATCCGCCAGATCGAACAGGTTCTGGGCGTGGAACTGTTCGACAGGGCCACACGGCCCGCGCGCCTGTCCCCGCATGTGCTGGATCAGCTTGATCGCATGCGCGAACTATCCGCAGGCATGCGCGATCTGACCGTCGCGCTGCGCGATGCGGAAGGGCGGCGCCGGCGACGCATCGTGATCGCCTCGCAACATGCGATCGCGGCGACATCCACACCAGAGATCATCGGACAGTTTGCAGATCTGGATGTCGACACAAGGCTGCGGTCGGCCAATCGCGATGAGTGTCTGGCCCAGATCATGACGCGGCGCGCGGATATTGCCTTCATTCATGATGTCGCAGGCGCGCAGGAAATTCTGGGTTCAGACTTTCTTGATATCCTTGAAATCGGGACAGAAGCACTGATCCCTGTCTATTCCAGCGACAAGCTCGGCACGCTCAATGATTCATATACGCGGGCCGAACTTCCGGTGATCGCCTATCCCGCCGATGTCTTCCTCGGTCAAGTGCAGCGGCGCATGATCTTTCCCCGGCTGACGCGAATCGGCCGTATCAGACCCAGGCTTGAAACTGCGCTGACACTCGCGGCACTGGAATTTGCCAGAACCGGATTTGCCATCGCCTGGATCCCGGAGCCGCTGGCGCGCGCTGAGATCAGAAGCGGATGTCTGGTTGATCTGAGCAAGACATTGCCGTCAATTCCGATGACCCTGATTGCCGCCCGCTTGAACGAGTCTGTAACGCCAATCGTGCGCGCCGTCTGGGACCGGATCAGCGAACGGGCGGCAGGTGATCACCCTTTCCACCCGGCACAGCAGGACATGGCCCGACAGTCCCTGTCGGCACTTGTCCCAAACGCCTGAGCAGGTCACGACAGACAAGGGCGGAACTCAGCTTCATTTCGGTTTCATCCGTCAGCAGCCTGTGAAGCTCATCAATGCTGACGCGCTGTGCCCAGTCGATTTCACCATCATGGCATTGCGGTGTGAAACTGTCGGGAAGGTCCAGATCAAAGAAGATCAGCACCTCGCGCAGAAACCCCCGTTCGCTTGAATACCGGACCGACAGGCGCGAATCGGCTTCAGTTCCGCCAGATGTGCCGGTGTGACCCCGGCCTCTTGCCAGCCTTCCAGACGCACTGTTTCCTCAAGGCTCTGCCCTGCCGCACAGCCGCCTGCGATCAGCGTGTCAAATCGATTGGCATTCCATTCGGCATGGGCCGCACGGCGTGACAGCCAGACCTGCGGCGGACCCTCATTTTTTTCCAGCCCGTTGACATGCACCTTGTGCACCCAAAGCCCAAGCATACGCATGGCGCTGCGGTCCACGACCGCTAGTTCCGGCCCTTCAGGGACAAGGCGCAGCGCCATCAGTTCTTTGCGCGCAGGGCCTATCATGCCTGCCCGGTGCAGGGTCGCGCGGTTATCCTCGGGCAGACGGTCAGTGATCTCCAGATACACGGCAAGGCCGGGATGGGCGCGGATCAGCAAGGCCACGGCTTCGGCGGCATGCGGGGCAAGCATGGGCGAGACGGACACCACCACCTGCCCGGCCACCTGACGCTGCGCCGAAATCAGCTGCTCTTCGGCCTGACGGGCAGCCTCGACAACGCGGCGGGCAAGTGCGCGCATAGGTCAACTCTCCGGCAGCCGTCAGGGCAAAAGTTTCGCCCGCACGATGTACAAGCCGGGACTTGAGTTGTTCCTCCAGCCCGGCCAGACGCCGGCTGAGGGTCGATTTGGGCAGACCAAGGGCGCGCGCCGCGCGCAGGATGCCGCGGTTTTCGACGATCTCGAAAAACAACCTCAGATCATTCAGATAGAGTGACATGCCAAAACCCCGGATTGCGCGGGTTCTGACATCCAAATGTTACAATTTCTTGACAGGCGTCATGGCATGTCGAGGCGGCACGGCGTGACAAGCCGCGCCATCCGGGCAGGGCTGCGTGACCCGGAAAACCCGGCAGGTGACGCGCCCCCGCCTGAAATGATGGCGATGCCGGACACAGAGCCGTTTTTTTGCGCAAATCCCTGAAATTCGGCGATTTGGGATGTGTTTGACACATGCGCGTCACCGAAGACTGATACTGTTGCACCATGGAAGAAAAAGCCGTTTCGCCCCGCATGAACCCCGCTTCCCCTGACCCATTGCCGCAGGCAACCCCTGACCCGCGGGACCGCATTGCGCGTCAAGCAGTTGCCCGAACCACCGGGGGCCTTGCCCCGTCAGTTCTGGTTGGGGCATGGCTGGACTGGGCATTGCAGATGGCCGCATCGCCGGGGCGGCAGGCTCAACTGGCGGAACGCGCCCTGCGGGATGCGCTGCACCTCGCCCTGCCGCGACAGACACCCGAGGACACCCTGCCCCGCGACCGCCGCTTTTCCTCACCGCTGTGGGACCTGCCCCCTTGGAACCGGATGCGTGATTCCTTTCTGATGACCGATAGCTGGTGGCAGGATGCCACGCGGGAATTGCGCGGCCTGTCACCGCAAAGTGCCGCACAGTTGCGTTTCGCACTTCGGCAGGCGCTGGATGCCGCCGCACCGGCAAATTTCCCCCATCTCAACCCTGAAGTGCTGGCGCGCGCGCGAGAGACCGGAGGGCTGAGCCTGCTGCGCGGGATGCAGAACATGTGGGACGGGTTATCAGGCAGCGCGCAGGGTGAACCCGGACCGCAGAGCGCGTTTCCCATGGGCGCGGCACTGGCGGCAACGCCCGGCAAGGTGGTTCTGCGCATGCATCTGATGGAGTTGATCCAGTACACCCCCAGCACGGGCGCTGTTCATCCGGAACCGGTTCTGATCGTGCCTGCCTGGATCATGAAATACTATATACTGGATCTGTCTGCGCATAATTCACTGGTGCGCTGGCTGGTAGCGCAGGGCTTCACTGTGTTCATGATTTCATGGCGCAACCCCGGATCAGAGGATGCGGGACTTGGCATGGCCGATTATCTGGAACAGGGGCCGCGCGCCGCGCTGGACGCCGTGCAGGCGATCACTGGTGCGAGACAGGTTCATATGGCGGGGTATTGTTTGGGTGGCACCTTGGTGACGATCCTTGCCGCAGATCTTGCCCGACGCGGAGAAGACCGTCT
>SKWJ01000428.1 GCA_007128995.1 Paracoccaceae bacterium | reverse complement strand
TGTCTTGGGCCGCTCACCGGTTGCTTCCTGAACTCTCGTCGCGTGTTCGATCAATTTCTTGTTCACAAAGACACTTGCAATGATGATCACCAGAACAAGAACCCATGTGATCGACGGCGACACTGGTCCAAGGGAGAGTGTTCCAAGATCGCGCGTGAACTCGATTGCCGGGATGAAAACACCGCGGTTGGTTATCGCGACAGAGTCGTTGAACAACATGCTTGCAGTTGGCGCGTCCCCGCGGAAAGCGTTGGGCGCTGGCATTGCCTCGGTCATGATTGCGCCGAAAATCAGGATCCACAACAGCGTCGGGATGTTCCGGAAGACTTCTATGTAAACAGTGATCAAGCGCGATACGATCCAGTTGTTGGACAGGCGCAACACACCGGCTATCACGCCTAGGACCGTCGCGAGAGCGCAGGCCATCACCGCAAGGATCAACGTGTTCAAAAGCCCCACAAGCGCGGCGCGTCCGTGAGTCATCTGACTGTCATACTCTATCGGGCGCTGGTTGATGTCATATCCGGCAGGCGCATTCAGGAAGGCAAAACTGAAATCACGGCCAAGGGCCCGAAGATTGTTGATCGTGTTATCGATCAACCAAGCCGCACCCAGCATAAGCATAAATAGAAAGAATACTTGTATCGTGATCGAACGATATCGCTGATCATAGAGCAGCATGCTCAGTCGAAACACTTCCTTCGGAGGCGTGCTGTCGGCACGTGAATCTGTCGATGTCGACATCTTTAACTCCTGGCGCCAGCCAAGGGCCGCGCCGCCAAATGCGTGTCCAGAATCAGGCGTAAAGCGTAAAAGAAAAACGCGCGCCAGATGGCGCGCGCTTTCCTGTCAGGTCAACGGAACGGTGGGGCGTACATCAGGCCGCCTTGTGTCCATTGTGCGTTCAGTCCACGTGCCAGACCGATCGGGGTTTGGTCACCGATGGTCGCCGAGAAAATCTCGCCATAGTTCCCGGCAGCAGAGATCGCACGCACGGCCCATTCCGAATCAAGTCCCAGCATGGACCCGAAATCCCCCTCGACGCCCAGAAGGCGGTTGACTTCGGGGTTTTCGGTCCCTTGTGCCAGCTCTGCAACATTTACAGAAGTGATGCCGAGTTCCTCTGCCGCGATCAGCGCAAACAGGGTCCAGCGCACGATGCCTTCCCATTGCTTGTCGCCATCCCGTACCACGGGGCCAAGCGGCTCTTTCGAGATGACTTCCGGCAGGATCACATGCTCGCTCGGATCGGCGAATGAGGCCCGCGTCGCCGCCAGTCCGGAAACATCGGTTGTGTAAACGTCACATGCCCCGGCAAGGTATTGTTGCTGTGCTTCGGCGTTGGTCTCGATCGGCACGGGTTCATAGGACATCCCGTTGGCGCGGAAGTAATCTGCGAGGTTCAGTTCGGTTGTAGTCCCGGTCTGGATGCATACGGTTGCGCCATCCAGTTCGCTGGCTGAACTGACGCCCATTTCGCGGGTGATCATGAACCCCTGGCCATCGTAGTAGTTTGTTCCTACGAACGTCAGGTTGAGGTCAATGTCACGGGTGAATGTCCAGGTTGAGTTCCTTGCCAGCATGTCGACTTCGCCCGAAGCCAGCGCCGAGAAACGAGTCTGACCTGTGGTTGGCACGAAGTTTACGGCCATCGGGTCATTCAGCACGGCCGCTGCAACAGCACGGCATTTGGCCACATCAAAGCCCTGCCATACGCCGTTTGCATCCGGTGCCGAGAAGCCTGCAAGACCTGTGGAAACGCCACAGTTGAGCTCTCCACGGTCCTGAACAGTGGAGAGTGTTTGCGCATGTGCTACACCGGCAAGCAATGTTGTCGCCGAAAGCACCCCGACAAAAGCGGATTTTTTCATTTTAACCTCTCTGTTGTCGCCGCCTTGGCGGCGGTCTGTCCCGAGCTCTCGGGCATCTTGCCCGAAAACATACCGTCTTCGAGCGTCTCAAGTAGGGCCCATTCCGAACAACGGGTCAAGCAAAGAATTGCCGATGAAGCTTCAAAAGCTTCAACTGCCCGGTGTTTGCCCATTTGGCAGTTGATTGTCCTGATCTATACCGAATGGCCCGCACAGAAACCCGCAGCGAGTCCGTTTTCCTGTTCCGCCATGGCGTCGAGCGTAACATCACGTGTTACTCTTCAGGGCCTTCGACAAGATCAAAAGGCGCGGTAGCCGCGTCCTGGCGCTGAATGGCCCGTCGCAGACTCTCCAATCCCTGTTCAAGTGATTTCCTGTCGTCGGGTGACATCGAATGCAGGATCCGACTTGCGCGATCTTCGACCTGTGGATGCAGTTCTGCAAACAAGATGCGTCCGGCGTCCGTACATCGATACAGCCGCAGCCGCCGGTCTTGATCGGCCGTGGTGCGTGAAATCAGACCTTTCTCTTCCAGACGTTGCGCAGCGCGGCTCACCTGCACCTTGTCGAGTGTCGTACGCAACGCGAGTTCAAGCGAAGTCAGTTCCGTTGTGCGCGCCAAGAGAAAAAGCAGGCGCCATTCCTCGCGGCTCAGCCCGTATCTTCGGCCATAGACAGCGATCAGACTCCGCGAAAATGCCTCGGCGGCAACCGCAAGCTTGTACGGAAAGAAATCGTCCAGATAACCCTTGTCGCTCATCCGCTTCGCTTTCAAATGATTTCGGGCGCATGATGCCCCTTGCGTTCAGGCATATTTCGGACTGAACATTTCATTTGCAACGAAATCCTGCAATGAGGATTTGCTCGCAGGACCATGCATAGTGCACCTGTGTCACCGGTGCCGCAGTCGGAGGACAAAAATACAACAGGGTGTGTATTTGGAATTTTCTTCGCGCGCAGGCTGCAATACCGTCGATCAAGCCTGAGGGGCGGTGCCAGATGCCGGTTGCCCGGGGGTGAGATTGGAACCACAAGATACTGAGGAGAAATGAATTTGTTCATTCGCGCGCTATTGCTTTCGTTGGCCGTCTCGGCGCATCCGGTCG
>SKWJ01000104.1 GCA_007128995.1 Paracoccaceae bacterium | reverse complement strand
TTGTCAAGGCGCAGATCCGCATTGCGGAAGGGGCAACCCTGTCAGAAGCGACTGGCACGCCATCACAAGGCGATGTGACGCTTTCGGGTCATGCGCTGCAATGCCGCGTGACAACCGAAGACCCTCTAAACAACTTCATTCCGGACTATGGTCGCCTGACAGCCTATCGCAGCGCCACGGGCATGGGCATCCGCCTTGATGGTGGGACGGCCTATGCAGGGGGTGTTATCACGCGGTATTACGACTCACTCTTGGTGAAAGTGACGGCCTGGGCCCCCACCCCCACAGAGGCAATCGCCCGCATGGACCGCGCCCTGCGCGAGTTCCGTATCCGGGGCCTTAGCACCAATATCGCCTTTGTCGAAAACCTGCTCAAGCACCCGACTTTTCTGGACATGAGCTATACAACAAAGTTCATCGATACCACGGAAGACCTGTTCACCTTCCGTGCGCGTCGGGACCGGGCGACCAAGATCCTGACCTATATCGCGGATATCACCGTCAACGGACATCCTGAAACGGCTGGGCGCACGCGGCCACCGGCAGGAATAAAGGAACCCGTCGCACCCAAAGTCACCGGAGAGCCCCCCCGCGGAGCCAAGCAGATCCTGGATGAACAGGGACCGCAGGCAGTCGCGGACTGGATGCGAGGTGAAACCCGGCTACTGCTGACTGACACGACAATGCGCGATGCGCATCAGTCGCTTCTTGCAACGCGCATGCGGTCGATCGACATGATCCGTGTCGCACCGGCTTATGCGCATATGCTGCCGCAGCTTTTCTCTGTCGAATGCTGGGGTGGAGCCACATTCGATGTTGCCTATCGGTTCTTGCAGGAATGCCCATGGCAACGCTTGCGCGATCTGCGCGCGCGCATGCCCAACCTGATGACGCAAATGCTGTTGCGCGCCTCGAACGGTGTCGGTTACACGAATTACCCTGACAATGTCGTCCAGTTCTTCGTAAAGCAGGCCGCTGAAACCGGGGTCGATGTCTTCCGCGTCTTCGACAGCCTGAACTGGGTCGAGAACATGCGCGTGGCCATGGATGCCGTGATCGAGGCCAACAAGGTCTGCGAAGGGACGATCTGCTATACGGGCGATATCCTGAACCCCGAGCGCGCCAAATACGACCTGAAATACTATGTGAAGATGGGCAAGGACCTGCGCGATGCTGGCGCGCATGTCCTGGGGCTGAAGGATATGGCCGGGTTGCTGAAGCCGCCTTCGGCCCGCCTCCTGATCAAAGCACTGAAGGAAGAGGTCGGGCTACCGATCCATTTCCATACCCACGACACAGGTGGGATTGCGGGTGCGACCATCCTTGCCGCCGCTGAAGCGGGGGTTGATGCGGCAGATGCGGCCATGGACGCGCTGTCCGGGAACACCTCGCAACCCACACTCGGTTCGATCGTCGAGGCTTTGCGCTTTACCGAGCGGGATACAGGGCTCGATATGGCTGCCATCCGCAAGATTTCAGATTACTGGGAAGAGGTCCGCGCACATTATGCAGCATTCGAATCTGCCCAGCAGGCGCCGTCTTCGGAAGTCTATCTGCATGAAATGCCCGGTGGACAATTTACCAATCTCAAGGCGCAGGCCAGATCCATGGGGCTGGAAGATCGCTGGCCGGAAATCGCCCGGACCTATGCAGATGTGAATCTGATGTTCGGCGATATCGTGAAGGTCACGCCATCCTCGAAGGTGGTCGGAGACATGGCGTTGATGATGGTAAGCCAGGGACTGAAGCGGGCCGATGTGGAAAACAGTGACAAGGATGTCAGCTTTCCTGACTCGGTCATTGATATGCTTCGCGGCAATCTTGGCCAGCCCCCCGGCGGGTGGCCTGAGGGGATCTTGCGGCGCGTGCTGAAGGATGAGCGCCCCCAGACCGACCGTCCCGGAAAGCACCTGCCGCCCGTGGATCTGGAATCTGCCCGCGCTGAACTGGTTGAAGAGTTAGAGGGCGAACAGATCGATGACGAGGACCTCAATGGCTTCCTGATGTACCCAAAGGTATTTCGCGACTACAGGGAAAGACATGGGACCTACGGCCCGGTGCGTGCCCTGCCCACACGGACATTTTTCTACGGGATGGAACCCGGCGAAGAAATCACAGCCGAGATTGACCCGGGCAAGACTCTGGAGATCCGGATGATCACTGTTGGCGAGACGACAGATGACGGCGATGTGAAAGTATTTTTCGAGTTGAATGGTCAACCCAGAACAATCCGGGTGCCCAATCGCGAGGTGAAAGCGCGCACTGCGCAGCGAAGAAAGGCAGAAAGCGACAATCCAGACCATATTGGTGCACCGATGCCGGGCTCCGTCGCCTCGGTCGCAGTACAGGTGGGTGCAAAGATCAAGGCCGGTGACTTGCTGCTGACGATCGAGGCGATGAAAATGGAAACAGGTCTGCATGCAGACCGCGATGCTACGATCAAGGCCGTTCATGTCCAACCCGGTACGCAGATCGAGGCCAAAGACCTTCTCATCGAGCTAGAGGACTAGGGTTTTCCTGGTGCCGTCCTTGCCGTTCCACGCACGGCCCGGGCGGATCATGCTGGTGACCCGGTGCGATAAAATTCGCGCGGGAATGACAAGCTGGGCCGACTGCAGGGTGGATCGGTTCAGTCATGCGTGCAGTCTACCTGTGGCGTGCGGCTGAGCCTTCTTGAGCAGGTCCTCTAATCCGGGTGACGTTTGTCAGCGCAGCAAGATACGTGATCCGCCTCGCGGCTGTGTTGCGCTTTGCCGACGCATGCATCCCGCAACTTGCACGCACCGGTTGGCCCTGTCCTGACTGTTTCCACGCAGATATTCCCGTTCCTGGCATCCGGTCCCCGGGCAGAGGAAAGATTTCCTGGAAATCGCGTTACACGTTTTCCGATCGGACGCTTTCACGCGTGGCAACGCTTGGAAGGCTTGCAACTGGAGCTATGCCTGAATTTGGGTGACGCGCATTTTCAGGCGGCGCGGCTT
>SKWJ01000291.1 GCA_007128995.1 Paracoccaceae bacterium | reverse complement strand
TGTTGCTGTTGCGACATGACAAATACGACCCTGATTACCCCGACCTGATCCAGATACAGCAAAACAGCAATCGTGCGGCAGCGCTAGTGCGGCAGTTGCTGGCGCTATCGCGCAAGCAAAGCCTGCAATTCGTGACACTTGACCTGCAGGAGACAATGGAAGATGTGATCCACCTGCTCAATCGTCTTGTTGGCGAGAAGATCACCCTCAGCTTGCGCCACGGGTCCAATGTTGCGCCAATCCGCTCTGACAAACGTCAGTTCGAGCAGATCCTGATGAACCTTGTTGTCAACGCGCGCGATGCACTGCCGATGGGCGGCGAGATCCGGATCGAAACGCGCGCCTGCAGCTTTCCAAAGGGGATCGAGCGTGATCAGGTCGAGATGCCCCCGGGGGACTATACCCAGATCAACGTCAGCGACGATGGGATCGGCATTCCACAAGCCTTGCTGCACAAGATTTTCGACCCGTTTTTCACGACCAAACGACAGGGCGAAGGCACCGGATTGGGCCTTTCCACAGTTTATGGAATCGTGAAACAATCGGGGGGCTACATTTTTGTTGATAGCGAAGAAGGCGTCGGGACTACTTTCTCGCTATATTTCGCGGCTCAGCGGCCGAGCGGTCCCAAACCCCCACCAGCGCCCAAGAACCGCCCCCGTGATACGGCCGCCCCCAACGCGCCGCAAGCGCTGGTCCTGCTGGTCGAGGATGAAGCCCCTGTACGCTCCTTCGCGGCGCGCGCGCTGGAATTGCAAGGGTATCGCGTGCTGGCTGCCGACAGCGGTGAAGCCGCGCTCGCCATCCTGAGCGACCCTGACATCAAACCGGATTGCTTTGTCACCGATGTGATCATGCCGGGGCTGGACGGGCCAGGCTGGATTCGGGAAATTCAGGACCGATTCAAATCAACTCCCGTCCTGTTCATCTCGGGATATGCTGAAGACAGCCATATCGCCGCGCAGGCCCGCATTGGGAACGCTGCCTTTCTGGGGAAACCCTTCTCCTTGACCGAATTCACCGATGCTGTGACCAAACAGTTGCAAAACCGCGAAGGGGGCATCTGACCCGCCACGGCATTGCGCTGAAGGCAGCGTCGTCACACGCGGCTGTGACACATGATCTCAGGGCATGGCATTCAGAAGATCGCGCCCATGCGCATCTTCGACTTCGATCACCCAGATATCGGGGTCATGGCGGCGTTGACGGGCAATCGCGGCATCAACATCAGGTTCTGCACCTTCGATCAACACCTGCCAGACATGCGCGTCCTGCTCCATGTCAAAGACGCGGGAATAGACTTTCGCAACACCGTTCATCAGCGCCAACTTGACAAGAACGGCACCTGCAGTCGCATCGCCGCGCGCAATGACATAGGCAGGAATACACGCCATTTGCATCCGCCGCAGATAGGCAGACACCCAGATACCCGAGGCAAGGCGCGCTGTCATGTATTGCCGTCGCGAAACTCCAGCCCCATCTCGGAATATCGTTCTGCGTCTTCCATCCAGTTTTCCCGCACCTTGACCTGAAGGAACAGATGGACAGGACGTTCAAGAAAGGCTGCAATCTCTGCGCGGGCCGCCTGCGAGATGGATTTTATGGTTTCACCCCTGTTGCCCAGCACGATCCCCTTATGCCCGTCGCGCGCGACATAGATCATCTGATCAATGCGCACAGAGCCGTCCTTGCGCTCTTGCCATTGCTCAGTTTCGACCGTCAGCTGATAAGGCAGTTCCTGATGCAGGCGCAAAGTCAGTTTCTCGCGCGTCATTTCAGCTGCGATCATGCGCAGGGGCAAATCGGCGATCTGGTCCTCGGGATATAGCCATGGTCCTTCTGGCAATGTTTCAGAGAGCCAGCGGCGCAGGTCATCGACACCATGACCTTTTTCTGCCGAAATCATGAAACTGCGCGCGAATGGAAACACCGCGTTGAGCTGCGCGGTCAGGGCAAGCAGAACCTCGGCCTTTACCCGGTCAATCTTGTTTATGGCCAGCGCTACTACCTGATTCGGGCCTGCGCGCTCGTGCAGCGCATCAATTATCGCCTGCGTTCCGTCTGTCAGCCCGCGATGTGCCTCGACCAGCAGCACGATGACATCAGCATCGGCAGCCCCCCCCCAGGCCGCGGCAACCATGGCGCGGTCAAGCCTGCGGCGCGGACGGAACAGGCCCGGTGTATCGACAAAGACAATCTGCGCGGGACCTTCCAACGCGACCCCGCGAATGCGCGCGCGCGTCGTCTGCACCTTATGTGTCACGATCGAAACCTTGGCCCCGACCATGCGGTTGGTCAGCGTCGATTTACCTGCATTCGGTTCCCCGATCAAAGCGACAAATCCCGCGCGGGACGTGGAGATTGGCGTATCTGTCATTTTCCGGACTCCAGCCGTTCAAGAAGTGTGCGCGCCGCTGACTGCTCGGCCACGCGTTTGGACCCTGCCTGCGCAACGGCTGTTTCGCCGCTGTCGAGAAACACTTCAATGGTGAAGACCGGCGCATGATCCGGGCCCGACCGGCGCGCTTCGACATAGCGCGGCGGCATTTGCCCGCGGGCCTGCGCCCACTCCTGCAAAAGTGTCTTGGCATCACGGGCATCCTGGTCCACGGCATTCAAGCGCATTTTCCAGTGTTTCAGGATAACAGCCCGCGCTGCCTCATACCCGGCATCCAGATACACCGCCGCGAGCACCGCCTCCATCGCATCCGCGAGCACGGCTTCCTTTCGGCGCCCCCCTGAAAGCATCTCGGACCGGCCAAGCTTCAGGACCGCACCCAGATCCAGCTTTCGCGCCACATCCGCGCAGGCTTCCTTGCGCACAAGCGCGTTATATCGCGGGGCAATCTGCCCCTCTGTTGCAAGCGTATCGGCGCGCAGCAACGCATCGGCCATGACCAGCCCCAGAACACGGTCTCCCAAAAATTCAAGTCGCTGGTTATCAGGGCGCGATGGCGTCGACATAGACGCATGTGTCAGCGCCT
>SKWJ01000501.1 GCA_007128995.1 Paracoccaceae bacterium | reverse complement strand
GCTGCAGGAGGGCCATGAGGTCGCCGGCTATGACGGGATGACGGACTACTATGACGTCGCGCTGAAGGAGCGCCGCCACGCGCTGCTGCGCCAGCACCCCCGCTTCCAGGCTACCGAGGCGATGCTGGAGGACACAGTCAGTCTGGATGCCGCCGTCGATGCCTTTGCCCCCGATGTGGTGGTGCATCTGGCCGCCCAAGCCGGCGTACGCTGGTCGATCGAGAACCCGCGCGCCTATGTGGATGCCAATCTGATCGGAACTTTCAACGTGATGGAGGCTGCACGGCGGGCCGGTGTGCGGCATCTGATGATGGCCTCGACCAGTTCGGTCTATGGCGCCAACGAGGCGATGCCTTATGCCGAGACCCACAAAGCCGACACGCAGATGTCCTTCTACGCCGCCACCAAGAAGGCGAACGAGGCGATGGGCCATGCCTGGGCGCATATCCACGGCCTGCCGGTGACGATGTTTCGTTTCTTCACTGTCTACGGGCCCTGGGGGCGGCCGGACATGGCGCTGTTCAAGTTCACCCGTGGCATCTTCGAGGGCACCCCCATTGATGTCTATAACCATGGGCGGATGTGGCGGGATTTCACTTATGTCGACGATCTGGTGCGCGGCATCAGGCTCTTGATCGACGCTGTGCCGGGCGGGCCGGAAACAGCGGTCGAGGGAGACAGCCTTTCACCAGTAGCGCCCTTCCGGGTGGTAAACATCGGCAATTCCGACAAGGTGCGGCTGGAGGATTTCATCGACGCCATCGAAGCGGCGACGGGGCACAAGGCGATCCGCAACTACATGCCGATGCAGCAGGGCGATGTGCCCGCCACCTGGGCCGAAGCCAGCCTGCTGAAGCGCCTGACCGGCTATGCCCCGCAGACAGATATGCGCGAAGGCGTGGCGCGTTTCGTGGACTGGTATCGGGGGTATTACAGCGTGGCATGAAGCCGTGCGCGTCCGGTACGTGCGGCGGTGGTCAGACAGGCGCTGACGCAGCTGATCCTGCGCCGGGATGCCTGGCTTTTGGGCGGCCTGCACAATAAGCGGACGAAAGAACGCGCGATGCACGGCGGATGTTGTCAGCCCCTTGGCGAAATTCTGGAATTCCGCCCCGGCAGATTGTTTCCCACAGTGCGAAATCCGGAAAGACCAGCGCCCGTGCCCCGATGGCCAGGTAAGGCCCATGGCTCCGACCTGTTGCGCAGGATTTACATTCACAGCCGACTTGCCTACTACGGAAACGCCCTTCCCGTGACGAAAGCAGGGCCATACAAGCGCTATGGACGGAGCCTGTCTTGCCTCAGGAGATGAGTTTTTTGGAACAGGTCAAGATACTGCGCGCCGCAGGGGAAGTGCATGCGGGATGGTATGAGCGGACCTATCCCGATGTCGCCCTCAGCGGGCTGCATCCGGCCGAGCATTACCTGCGTTTCGGAGCCATGCTGGGGCGCCGACCGCGCAGTGGGTTCGACACCAACTATTATGTGACCGCCTATCCTGATATCGCAGAAAGTGGGCTCAATCCGCTTTTGCATTATGTGCTTTATGGAAAGCAGCAGGGCCGCCGGACACAGCCACCGAAAGACACACTGGTTCAGGAACCTGCGGGGCGCGTCGAGCTTGTGCGCCACAAGCTTCTGAGCTTGGGCCTGACCTTTCGCGCCCGGGCCGAGCTGCTGGATATCCAGCGCAAGGGCAACACGGATGCCGAGCGCGCGGCGGCGGCGCAGGAATTGGCTGCTTGGGCGATGCGCGCGCGCAACCTAAAGGGTTATGAGGAGGCGCTGGCGCATATCCAGACCGCGCGCGCGTTGGCCACTGATCCGCACCGGCAGACACAGTTGGTTACGCTGGCGCTGCTGTGCCATCTGCATCTGAAACAGCCCGAGGCCGCGCAGGTACTCTTCCATCAGGCCGCCGCCGAGGGGCTGGCCGCGCCCGATGTGATGTTGGCTTGGGCGAATTTTTTCGCTGCGCCTGAGGAACGGCTGACCCGCATGAACCGGGTCCTGCGCAGCTTCGCCATTCCCGAGCTGGCGCTCCTGTCCGACTCCAGCCTTCCTGTCTATGACCGGCTGACCTGCGCCGGGGCACTGCCCGCCGTTTCTGACGGGCCGAAGGTCAGCGTGCTTGTTGCCGCCTTCAACGCCGCTGACACCCTACCCACGGCGCTACGCGCGCTGCGCGAACAGACCTGGCAGAATCTGGAGATCCTGATTCTGGACGATTGCAGTCAAGATGCAACCGCCGCTGTAGCCGAGCGTTTTGCCGCCATGGACCCACGCATCCGACTGGTGCGGATGTCGCAGAATGTCGGCGCCTATGTGGCGCGAAACGAGGGACTGGATCTGGCCACGGGCGATTTTGTCACCCTGCACGATGCCGATGACTGGGCCCATCCGCTGCGCATCGAGACGCAGGTGCGCCATATGCAGGAACACGAGGCGGTCATCGGCTGCACCACGCAGCAAGCCCGCGCATCGTCGGATCTGGATTTCACCCGCTGGACGGGGGCGGGGCACTTCATCATCCCCAACACCTCGTCCTTCCTGTTCCGTCGCGCCGAGATGCGCACGCATCTGGGCTATTGGGACACGGCGCGCTTTTCTTCCGATCAGGAACTTATCCGTCGCATGAAACGCCATTTCGGCCGCAAGGCGGTGGTTGATCTGGCCTCGGGTCCACTGGCATTTCAGCGCGATTCCGGCTCTTCGATCGTTGCCGACGATGCGCTTGGCATCAATGGCTTCCTGTTTGGCGCGCGCAAGGAATACCACGATGCCCAAATTTGGCATCACGCCAGCGGCGCCGCGTTGCAATACGGCAAGGATCCGGCCCTGCGCCCATTCCCGGCGCCGACGATCATGCATGCGTTACGCCCACCCCAAGGCACAGTGCGCCATGTCCCGGTGATCATCGCCTCGGATTTCCGCATGGATGGGGGCAGCATAGAATCCTGCATCCAGGAGATCCGCGCCGCCCG
>SKWJ01000360.1 GCA_007128995.1 Paracoccaceae bacterium | reverse complement strand
AGGCCTCTATGAGACGGCATTCGACCTGCTGTCGTCGCGCATTCTCAACGGGCGACGTGTTGGTCCGAAGATTGTCGCATCGACAGCGACCGTGCGGCGCGCCGAAACGCAGATCAGGGCGCTGTTCGGCCGTGTCCGCACCGATATCTTTCCTCCGCCCGGACCCTCCCGGCATGACAGCTTCTTTGCCCGAACGGAGGACGCACAGCCCGGGCGTCTCTACGTTGGCATTGGCGGACCGGGCCAGGGACCGAAGCGAGTATTTCTGCGCACTCTGCAGACACTGCTCGCCGGTGCGGCCGCGCTCTCCTCACCCGGCAAATCGGACGACCCCTCGGATCCCTATCTTACGGCTCTGTGCTACTTTAATGCGCTGCGAGAGCTCGGCGGGGCGCGCCGGATCGTGGATGACGAGGTGCGCCGAAACCTCGCGAAATACGGAGACGACCGGCGGCGGAAAGAGCCGTCAGGCGCGCCCTTCGTTAATCGGGACTTGAACGAGACTCAGGAACTTACCTCACGGGTCTCGACTGATGCGGTAGCCGCCGCCCGCAGGTCTCTGGGCCTTCCAGCCCTGCAAAAGGAAGCGACACACGTCGCGCTGGCGACCAATATGATCTCAGTCGGCCTCGATATCGGACGGCTCGGCCTAATGTTGGTCCAAGGTCAGCCAAAAACGACATCGGAATACATTCAGGCTACCAGCCGCGTCGGCCGATCACGTGGAAAGCCCGGACTTGTCGCGACTTTGCTAAATTTGCATAAGCCGCGTGACCGGGCGCATTACGAGCAGTTCAGGGCATTTCACTCGAGCTTCTATCGAAGCGTCGAGGCCACGAGTGTTACTCCATTCGCCCCCCGCGCGCTTGACCGTGCGTTGGCAGCCACGCTCATTTCCGCCGCCAGACATGTCGAAGAAGGAATGACGCCCTCATCGGCTGCCTCAGAGGTTTCTGACTACGGAACCGCAATTACACGGTTTCGCGACGTGCTGATCGAAAAGTTGGAAATTGCAGGACTTGCAGACGCCGAGCGCGACAGGGTTCTCGCAAGATTGGACGAGTTACACGAGGCTTGGAAAGGGATTGCAGCCGCCGCTTCAGTAGAAGGTGGAAACTTCACCTATGAGAACAAGCCTGCAGAGAGGCGTTTGCTGCAGGATCCCCTTCGCCCCCTGCCTACCGATATGGATGGATCACGCGGATGGTTTGCGGCTGGCCGATCCATGCGTGATACCGAGCCCGCTGCATTGCTGCGCATTCGTCGGCCTGATGGTTCGAGTTTCAAAGGGTCTACGCCATGAGCAAAGATACGCAAAGCCACTCGCAACTTCTTTTCACCTACGGCCCGGGTGCGATGCTCGATCTTCCTGATCAGGCGGTCGTCGTGTCTGGTCTCGACAGTGGCGGCTGGTCACAAACCGGCCATTCTATTGAAGAGGCCCGTCTGACGGACCTGTTGCGGCAACTGGAGGGAAGCCGTGCGGCTACGACCTATCCAGCGCTCCGCACGCCTCCTGTTCACGACGAGGATCGCAATGACGACATCAGTCCGGCCGTTCAAGTCCGCATCTTTCCGGAATGGTTCATCTGCGACGTCGATCATCCGGGCAGCCCGATGCCGTCGGGTGAGACCCGGCGCCGTCTTGTCCGCTTCGAGGACCTCGACTGGAAGAACGGCAAGCCGGTGTATCGGGACTCTGGAAAAAAGAATTCGGTGAACCCTATCCGTTTCGTCGCGGCCTGTAAAAACGGACACCTCCAAGATATCTCGTGGCGCGACGTCGTTCACAGAAATGGCGATCGGAACTGTCGACAACCCATGGCGTGGGTTGAGCGTGGCGTGAGTGCCGATCCCGGAGACATGGCCGTCGCCTGTGGCTGTGGCGCGCGAGTCACCGTTGCTGATCTCTACAAGCCCCATTTTCTGGGCGGTTGCACCGGATTCAGCCCATGGCTTACGCCCCGTCGTGATACGAACAGCTCCTGCGCCGAGGATCTGCACCTTTTGCCGCGTTCTGCAACCAATGCATATTTTCCCCAGACGGTCAGTGTCATTTCTATGCCAATCGCGGGTGATGCGCTTGCCGCATCCATCGAAATGCATTGGGGCAATCTTCTAAGCTGGACTGAAAACGAAGGAATGGCCGGGATGCTAATTCAGCTCATCCGCGGGACTCCGACGATGGCACCCGACTTTATTGATTTCACTGATGCAGACATCCGGGCTGCTATCGACAGACGTCGTGAAGGTCTGTGGGACACATCTACGGCGAAAATGGACCCTCGAGTAGAAGAGTTTGATCGCCTCGCCGCCGATGTTGATGTAATCGGAAGGGACGGTGCAACTTCACATCTGTTTGCGGAGCGTCTTTCGCTTGCTGACCTCGACATGCCCCCACTCGTTGCGCCGCTTATCGCGGGGGTTGTCCGGATCCACCGCTTGCGCGAGGTTGCGTGCCTCTACGGGTTCACCCGGATCGCTGCGATGCCGACGGCTCTGGAAAGTGAACTGAATGAGATTAATCTAGCGGTGGAGGGTGCCCCGCTGGCTCGGGAGATCAGCTGGTATCCGGCCGTCGAACAGTTCGGCGAAGGCGTCTTCGTGCGGTTTGACTCCGCGTATATAGACGCGTGGCAGGCAAAGGCGGCTGTCAAGGAGCGCCGTGACCAGCTGCGAGCTGGCGAAAAATTGGAGGCTGATCACCGAAATCTATCCTCGCCGGAGCATCTGGGGCCCGCCTATTGGGCTATCCATACCCTATCACACGCCTTGATGGCAGAGCTGGCCCTCGACTGCGGCTACCCCATCTCGTCGCTGAAGGAGCGGATATACGCGAGCAAGACCGGCGGCGGCACGCCACGCCACGGCCTCCTGATTTACACCGCCACCGCCGGCGGTCAGGGAACACTCGGGGGCCTGAGTCATCTCGCCGAGCGGATACCGCGCCTGATGGCTGCAGCGATCGAAAAACTCTCTCCATGTT
>SKWJ01000159.1 GCA_007128995.1 Paracoccaceae bacterium | reverse complement strand
TCTTCGCCACGCCGTGCAATTCGATCATCGGCTTCGAAATCGTGTTAGCCATTCACCCACCAGCCCCGTGAAATTGAGGACAACCGCCCAGCAGAACAGATAGTACAGGCTCACATCCTGAGCCGGATATTCGGGGTAGTATCCTTCTCTGAAGCCTTCGACGCCGTGGATCAGCGGATTCCAGACAAGGATTTCACGATACATGGTCGGAAGAGTGTGAAGGGAAAAAAACACTCCCGAGACGAAGAATGCAGGCCCCATGATGACAAGGTAGACATTCGAGATCGAAGGCATGAAACGCCGCACTACGGCAAGGCTTGTGCCCGCGCCGAAAGCCATGCCGAGCATCAGCAGGAATGCCAGCACCATCTGCGGGATGTTGTTGGGCGGCAAGGCGTCAAGCACGATGATCTGAAAGGTAAAGACAAGGGCCATCACAAGAAAATGTGTCGACCCGTCCAGAACGAAACGCGCAGCCGCAGCATGGACAGGTTTGACCAGCGGGTAGTTGAACAGGGGCTGGTTCTGGTCGAAGGACATGCTGACATAGACCGATGTGTTGCGATAGGCCTGAAAAGCGAGCACGCCTGTCGCAAAGAACAACGCGAAATCCCCGCCAGCCGCGTTTACGGCTCTGAATTCCGAAAAGATCAGCGTCAGGATCGAAATCAGCAGAACCGGCTCGACAATGGCCCAAGCATAGCCGATGCGCGCGCGGCCATGGCGCACGCGGGCTTCGCGGATGATCAGCGCGAAGATCACACGCATCGTGACGGCGAGGCTGCCCATCGTGCTTTTGAACTCTGACTTGCGTTGCGCTCGTGAAGTCCCGAGGTTCGCACAGGCCGACAACGGGCTGCAATCGCTTTTTGATCACTGCGGCGCGACGCCCGCCGCGCGTGTGGCCGACTGGCATGTGCCGGGCACTTCTCGCGCATGATTGCGCGACAGCGCAGGGGCTATCAGACCTTGCCGCCGTATAGGCCTCAATACGCGGTGACGACTTCATCCAGCAGCGCGTCCATGTCCAGCTGCAGGTGGGTGATACAGCACAAGCCGAGCGCTTCTACCGCGACGTGCTCGGCCTCGACATCGCTTCGCGCTATGCCGGTGCCAGCTTCTACGGCAGCGGTGGCTACCATCACGAGCTTGCAGGCAACATCTGGAACAGCCGTGATGCAGGTAAACGTCCCGAGCGAATGGCGGGTCTCGATGCCGTCGAGATCTTGGTCCGGGATAGCGGGGACCTTGCTGTCATTGCCGCGCGCGCCGAATGCGCCGGCATGGCAAGGATCAAGAACACGAGCGACCGCATCCTGCACGACCCTCGGGGCAACGCCATCATTTTGAAGAGTTGAGGAAACTACCATGTTCATGAACGTGAAATGGGTAGCCGGCTGGCAGCCCGTCCAAGCCAAGTACGAGAAGGGCGGCTTTGTCCTCCAGACCTTCGAGCTTTTGCAACTGGGTCACCCCCGACGGCAGTGCCGGGCCGAACAGCGAAGGCGGGTTCAAGGCTGAACCGGGCCGCTACCGCCCACCAGCGCCTGACTGCATCCTCCCGCTAGACCAAAGGCCAACCATGCATTAACATTGCTTCCGGACCACGCGATGGGGGCAGTCCACATCTGCCTTGGCTGTTCTTCTCTCCGTCCACTTCTAAGCTAAGGTTCTCTGGCATATTCCGCACGTGTAAGGAAAAACCATGGGCAGACTGTATGAGAGCCGCAAGAGAGTGCTGATCACCGGCGGCGCTGGCTTCCTGGGCTCGCACCTTGCGGAACGGGTGTTGGCGTTAGGCCACGAGGTCCTCTGTGTCGACAATCTTTTCACCGGCACCAAGCGAAACATTGACCACTTGCACGCCGAGCCGCGTTTCGAGTTTTTGCGTCATGACGTGACGTTTCCGCTCTATGTCGAAGTCGACGAAATCGATAATCTTGCCTGCCCAGCGTCACCGATTCACTATCAATTCGATCCCGTCCAAACCACTAAAACCTCGGTTCATGGCGCAATCAACATGTTGGGGTTAGCCAAACGGCTGCGTTGCCCGATCCTCCAGGCATCAACCTCCGAAGTTTACGGCGACCCCGCAGTGCATCCGCAGCCGGAGGATTACTGGGGCCACGTCAATCCAATCGGGCCCAGGGCTTGCTACGACGAAGGCAAGCGTTGCGCCGAGACCTTGTTCTTCGACTATCGCCGTCAGCACAACCTGAGTATCAGGGTCGCTCGTATCTTCAACACGTACGGGCCTCGTATGCAGGCAGACGACGGTCGTGTCGTGTCGAACTTCATCGTTCAGGCGCTGCGCGGCGAACCGGTCACAGTCTTTGGCGAAGGTCGCCAGACCCGCTCGTTTTGCTATGTCGACGATCTGATCGAGGGCATCCTCCGACTGATGGAAGCAGACGACGACCTTACCGGGCCGATCAACCTTGGCAACCCGTGCGAGTTTTCCATGCTCGAACTGGCCGAGAAGGTTATCGAGATGACCGGCTCGCGATCTAAGATTGTGCACGGCCCGCTGCCGACCGATGATCCGAGGCAGCGCCGTCCCGACATCTCTCGCGCCCGGGGTGCTCTGGGGTGGGAGCCGACAACATCCCTCGCCGAGGGGTTGGACCCGACCATCCGCTATTTTCGTGAGCTGCTGGACCAGCCAGCGTCGCTTGTTGGGGCACAGAGAACGTGAGTTGAACCGGCCGACATCCTCGCGATCATATGGCGCGAGTGGATCATCTCTTTCAAAAATGTTCAATATCGTATCCGTCCGGACTGACTGGCGTCGATTTATTAAGGCGTCCAGTCCCAGGGCATCAGTTCGTCGATATGGGGCATTTTGTGATCTGCGACGCGGGCGAGGACCCAGTGCAGCCACGCCTCGGGATCGACACTGTTCATGCGGCAGGTTTCTATGAGCGTGTAGGCGATTGCGGCAGCGTCGCTGCCTCCCTTTGACCCCATGAACAGATAATTCTTGCGCCC
>SKWJ01000387.1 GCA_007128995.1 Paracoccaceae bacterium | reverse complement strand
ATCATCCGGCTGATATCCTTGCACCCGATCACAAGAAACCGCGCCTTTGCCCCCTCTTCCGGCACGGCCTGCACTGATATTTCATGCCAGCACAGCGGCGCATCGACCGGGGTATGCGCGAAGGAGAAGACACCGTTTCTGGATCTTTCCAGAGCCTGCACAAGCTGGCGTTGCTGCACCGATTGCGCATTGGGGTCCGCGAGAATGTCAAATGCTGTTTTCGGCTGCACCACACCCAGCCCCTGCAAAAGCTGCTTCAGCGCCTCGCTCAGATACAGAAGCTCGCGCGCCGAGGTCGTCGCATCAGCAACCGCAATCGCTGCATCGGACCCGGAAATAAGGGTTTCCAGAAGATCACGCTTGTCTTTCGCGCTTTTCATGGCCTGCTGCAACGCCAGCAGATTGCGCACGCGCAATCTGAATTCCTCGATATCGACAGGTTTTGTCAGAAATTCGGTCGCACCGGCGCTGATGGCCTCCATCCGCGTCTCGGTATCGTGCTCGCCCGTGATGACGATGATCGGAAGATCGGCTGTGCGCGGATCAGCGCGCAGCTTCACCAGCGCCTCGATCCCCGTCAGATCTGGCAGACGATGATCGAAGACCGCCAGATCAGCCCGGTCCAGACAAGCGGCTATGCCCTCTTTGGCAGTGCTGTAACCTTCGACCTGATACCTGCCGCTCCGACGCAAGGCCATGATCAGGATATCCCGGATCATGGCATGATCTTCAACAATAATCACTCGCATGGCACAGCCTGCAGTAAGGACAGGTTAAGAGTGTCTGTCTTAACCTGTCGCCGCCAAAATTGACATAGTGTAAATCCGCGGCCGGCTTCAGGGTCCCTGTGGGGTGGCGATTGTCAGTGCGCTCAAGGTGCCCGAACCCTTGCCAGCGTTTCCCGGTGCAAAGCGGCGCAGCGGCGCGCCGCAGGATCGCCGTCGGTTTTATGATGACACAGGTCTCACCGACAGGGCGGCCCGGCGGGCAATACTCTTTTCGTAAACCAACCTGCGCGATCCTTCAGAAAATTCAGGATCGCTGTTAAACTTGAGTTAAGCATGTTGTGGCACCGACAACCCGCAGGGTCTCGAAACCAGAGGGACCAGCAATACTGTATTTGTTTACAAAGGGGATCATGATGTACCAGACACTCAGAACATTGCTATTGCCGCTCTTTCTGTGCCTTGCCGCAACCGCGCAGGCAAGCGACCTTGCGCAACCCGAAGGCGCGGTGATCCTGACGATCTCTGGTGCGATCTCGAACAGCAATTCCGACATGGGTGCCCAATTCGACCTTGCCATGCTGGATGCGCTTGAACAGCGCGAAACCGTGACAGAAACGCCGTGGCATGACGGTGCACAACGCTTCAGCGGTCCCATCCTCAACGCGCTGCTGACACTTGTCGGCGCGCAGGGGCAGACGCTGCGCATCGTGGCGCTGAATGACTATTCCGCAGAGATGCCGATCTCGGATACCATGGAAATCCCTGTGATCCTTGCGTCGCGCCGCGACGATGTGCTGATGCCGGTGCGGGACAAGGGGCCGCTTTTCGTGATGTATCCGTTCAGCGAAATGGCGGAACTGAACAATGAAGTGTATTTCTCGCGGTCGGTCTGGCAGGTCAAGGCGATCGAGGTCCTGAATTGAAACTGCCACTGCCGCGCTTTGTCATTTCCAGCTATCGCGGTCGGGTCTGGGTGGTCATCCTCAGCCTGATCGCGGCGCTTGCCATGATCGGCGCGTCAGTGCAATTCGTGCGTTTGCTGGACACGGATCGCGACATGAATGCGATCATCCGCGAAGATGCGATCTGGGCAGTATTTCAGGCCGACCGCCACATGCGCGAATTCGACAGGCTGGCTTATCTGATTGCGGATACCGGACGTCTGGATCTGCATGCGGATCTGGTCCGCCATTATGATATTCTCTACAGCCGCGTCACATTGCTGGAACGCGGCGCATTTCATCTGGATCTGGCCGCCAGTGGCGAAATGACCCAAAACGCCCGCGCGCTGACCGATCTGGTACTGTCGCTCGAACAGACGATCGATGATCTTGACCCCCGTCAGTCGGGTTACTGGCAAAACGTCATATCCCTGTCAGAGAAGGTTGCGCCTTTCCCGGCGCTGACAAATACACTGCTGTTAAACGCCAATGCGGCCATGAACGCCCAGCGCGTGGCAGAGCGTGCGGCCCGCGCAGCCATTCGGGAACAGCTTGCCACCATGCTGATCGTGCTGATCCTTGCTTTTGTCGGGATCTATGCGCTGTTGATGCTGCAACTGCGCCAGCTTGCCGCGACGGGCCGTAAAATGGCGCTTTTGCAAAAACGAAGTGACCGCAGGGCCGTGCGCGCCCAGGCGGCCAGTCAGGCAAAGACGGCCTTCCTTGCCACGATGAGCCATGAAATGCGCACGCCCCTGAACGGGATCATCGGCAATGCCGAACTGATCTTTCTGGAAGATCGCGCCGCCCCGCCTGACCGCAAGCTGAACACGATCCTTGCCTCGGCCATTCTGCTGCGCGACCTGATCGACGGGGTGCTGGATTTCTCGCGCATGGATACCCGGGGCATCACTGTCAAACCGGGTCCTGTCGCACTGAAGGACCTGTCCGGGGCGCTGCAGATGACCTTCAGCGAAGAGGCCGCGCGCCGGGGCCTGTCGCTGCATGTCACCATGCCCGATGATGTTGTGGTCACGGATGAATCGCTCTTGCGGCAGATCCTCGCGAAACTGATCAACAATGCGCTGAAATTCAGCGCACAGGGCGCGATCAAGGTCACGGCCTGCAGGCCGTCAGACACGCTTCTTCATATCGATGTGACAGATCAGGGGATCGGGATTCTCGCCAAGGACCTTCCCCGCCTGTATGAACAGTTCAGCCAGCTTGATCCGTCGCATGCGCGCAGTTTCAGCGGCAGCGGCATGGGTCTGGCGATCTGCAAGCGCATGGTCGATGCGCTGGGCGGGCGGATCGGGGTTGACAGCACTGTCGGCAAAGGCAGCCGTTTCTGGGTAGACCTGCCGGTCACGCTGGCCGAGATCGACATCACGCCAGACGCGGATGACACTGCAGCCGGCGATGGTCCGGGTCTTGATGTGCTGATTGTCGAGGATAACCCGATCAATGCCGACGTGCTGAGCGCCCATCTGACGCATCTTGGCCATCGCAGCCACCGGGCAGAGAGTGGCGAGATCGCACTCGCACATCTGGCACAGGCGCAGCCTGATCTGGTCCTGATGGATGTGCAGATGCCGGGCATGGATGGTCTGGAAGCCACCCGCCGCATCCGCGCCTCAGGATATCAGGCGCCGATCATCGGTGTGACGGCAAATGCCTTTGAGCGTGATCGCGCCGCCTGTCTGGATGCCGGCATGACGGATTTCCTGCCAAAACCGATCACCCGCGCGGCCCTTGCCGCGGTCCTTGTCCAACATCAGGACGCTTGGGCGCATCTGGCCCCGGCACAACCGCAGCCCGCTATGCCTCAGACAACAGTGCCATCAGAAAGCCCTGCGCCATCTGCACTTTCAGGCCAGTTTCGCGACCTGATCGAAACCCTTGGCACAGAAATGGCCTGTTCGTTCCTCGACCGGTTCGAGACTGAAATCGCAGAGGTTGAGGCAGGCTTGATCTCTGGCATTGCCGAAGCCGACAAAAAGCGGCAAGATGACATTCTCCACACGTTTAAAGGTGCCGCGTTAACTTTGGGATTGCAGACCTCAGGCAATTTTGCGCAAGAGATGCGCAGTCGTCTGCCAGTATTCAGTGAAGATGTGGACAGGCTTATCGCCCTTGCCCGCGCTGACGTCGCGCAATGCCGCGTCGGTGTCGCAGCTTCGTTACGAGTAGAATTGCATGAATGAAGATTGGAATGCGCTCTGTGTGCGGCATCTTATGTCACTCTCTGACAGTGATACGCCCGCAGCAGCAATGAAAAACCTCCTGTCTGAGATCTGCACCAGATGCGACGCCAGCAGTGCCGCGATCCTGCTGCGCGACGAGGATGGCCGTATCGAGGTAGCGCAGAGCGTGGCAACAGAGCGCAGCGATTTCTCGTGCCTTGCAAAACTCAGATGGCAGCCGCTGGAGACCAACCCCGCGCACGAAACCATCTTGCAGCGCCCGACCCCGGATGACCTGTTGCTAGAACTGGGCCCAGAGGGCAGCAATGACGCGCAGATGGCCCTGCTTGTCTGCGGTCTGGGCGCTCCCAGTCCGCAGATCCAGTCCGATCTTCTGGCGGCGCGGGCACTGATCCGCGTGGCCTGTTCGCATATTGCCGAATCCGACCGCAAAAAGGCATTCTTTGGCGGAATCCAGGCAGAATCGATCGTCGATTCCAGAACGCGCGACCGCGCAGTGCTGCGCAATGCGGTCGAGCGGCTGACCACCGCTCAGGCGCTCAGCGTTGAACTGATCAATGCCATGCTCTCGGCGCCACATTCCGGGCTGGACGCGACTATTTCCGATGCGCTCAACAGGATGGGCAGCTTCTGCGGGTCAGACCGGACGTATCTTTTCCGGGAAACCAGCGCAACGCACATCAGCAACACGCATGAATGGTGCGCTCCAGGTATTGAGCCGATGATCAGCCTGCTGCAGGATCAGCCGCTCGAGATCGCCTTGCCGTGGTATGAGATTTTCGAGCGTCAGTCCGAAATCTATATTGAGGATGTCAGCGCGCTTCCCGAAGAGGATCCGGTGCGCCCGGTTCTGGAAATGCAGGGCATCCAGTCCTTGCTGGCCGTGCCCCTGCGCCATGATGGACGCATCTTCGGCTTTGTCGGCTATGACGCCGTGCACGAGAAACGCAGCTTCCTGAAGGGTGAGATCGCGCTGATCCACTCTGTCGCAAATGTCATGGCCACCATGCTGACGCGGCGCGATGCGGATATCCGTCTTTCAAGCATCCATGCCGAGAAGGAAACCCAGCGCAAGCGGTTGCAAGCAACGCTGGATGTCATTCCCGATATCCTGCTGGAACTGGATGATGACATGCGCATCGTCGGCTACAGCGCCAACCCCTCGGTCGCGCGGCAAATCGATCCGGAAGGACTGGTCGGTCTTGGGTTGATCGACCATTTCCAGCCCGAGATCGCCGAACTGGCGCACCGCATTCGCGCGGATCTGAAATCCCGCAGCGTGGTGGAAGGGTATGAGTTTTCCTATACTGCCGGGCAGCAGACCAGACGGTATTCGGTCTCGGCCGCGCGCAGTGTCGATCCCGAAACACCCGAAGCGCCACGCTATATCGCGATCCTGCGCGATGTGACCGATATCCGCAATCTGATGCAGGACATGAAAGCGTCGCTCGCCTCGGAGCAGACTGCGCGTATCCGGCTGCGCAGCGCGGTTGACAACATGCAGGAAGCCCTGATCATGTTTGACCCTGATCAGCGCCTTGTGATCTGCAACGACCCTTACAAAGCCATCTATCCAGAGCTGGCACATCTTCTGGTTCCCGGCACCGCGCGCTCGGATTTGTTGCGCGCAGGGGTGCGCAAGGGCTTTTTTTCAGTCTCGGAGGCCGATCTCGAGGACTGGATCAGGCACCAGTCCCGCACCTTCGCGCTCCGGCATTCGCGTTACAAGCTGCGCCAGATCGCCGGGCGATGGTATCGCGAGACCCTTCAGTCCACCCCCGATGGCGGGCGCATCTGCCTGATGTCCGACATTACCGAATGGAAAGACGCCGAACAGCGCGCCGTCATGGATCGTGCCCGCGCCATGGATGCCTCGCGCGACGGGATCGCGCTGATCACCAAAATGGAAGAGATCAGCTATCTGAATGCGGCAGGGGTCAGGATCCTGTGTCATGACATCCCGGACGCGCTTCTGGGAACCGACTGTAAACCCCTGCTTCTGGGGACAGACACATCCGATCGCCTTGCAGTAATTCATGCTGCCTTCGACAAGGATGGATTCTGGAAAGGCGAGACGGAACTGGCATACAGCCCTGATGCGGACCCGGTCGTGCTGGAACTTTCGGCAACGCGCAACGACGATCACAGCATCCTGTGCATTTTCCGCGACATCACGGCACAACGCCGCGATGCGGCAGAGCGCGAAAAACTGCGCGAAGAGCTTGTCCTCGCCCGCCGGCGCGAGGAAATCGGCCTTGTTGCCGCAGGGCTTGCGCATGATTTCAACAATCTTCTGGCGGTGATTTCGGGCGCATCCGAAATGATCCTTGACGCGGAAGAGATTGAACCTGCACGGGAAATGGCCCTGCGCATTGCCGACTCCTCCGATCAGGCGGCAGGGCTGTTGCGCCGGATGCTCTCGCTTGGCAAGAACACCACAGTGCGCCGGCCCATCTACCTGCGCAATCCCCTGCGCGATGCCGAAGCCCTTGTCCTGCCGGGCCTGCGCGCGCCGATCTCGCTTTGCGTGAAACTGCCGGATCATCCGGTCCCGACCGTGGCCGACAATACTGCGGTGATCCAGATGGTGATGAACCTGATCATCAACGCCCGCGATGCCCTGCGCGACCACAAATCCACTTCTGCGGACAGCCAGATAACCCTCTCGCTTGGTGTCGCAGAGGGGGCCGAGATCGATCAGGATTGCGAGATCGGTGCAATCAGCCCTGCAGCCCGATACGCCGTGATAGAGGTGGCGGATACCGGGCCGGGCATGACCAAGGACGTGATCGAGAATATTTTCACACCCTATTTCTCAACCAAGGGGGACGCCGGAACCGGGCTGGGTGTGCCCATCGTCGTCAATACCATTCTGGAACAGGGCGGGGGGTTGAGCCTGCGCTCAGAACTCGGGGCCGGAACCTGCTTCACCATCTTCTGGCCGATCGAGCGGGATGCAGAACCGGAACCATCAGACACCGGGGCTACAGGCTACTGGCAAAACAAGGCCGTGCTGGTGCAATCTCCGGTCCCGGAACGCGCCGAAATATTGACAGACCTGCTCGACTCGGCAGGCGCAGTAACTGTGCCCTGCGCATCGCTGGCTGAACTTGTGTCCTTGCTGCAGCAGCAGGGCGAAACCTGGGATGCGCTGGTGCTGGATCTGTGCACCGAGACCGACCTGAAACAGGCCCGGATGGCATTCCCAGACCCGCAAAGCGCGACGCCGCACCCGGCTGTCGTGGCACAGGGCAAAGTCGCCGAACACGCAGAACCCAATTTTGCTGTCTGCCGCAAGGGCCTGCAGGACAAGGATTTTCTGAACGCGCTCTACACCGCATTGGAAAAAGCCAGAAAGTTCGACCCGGCAGTGTGACCCGCCACGCAGCCCGCCGAAGCCAGTGACAGCGGCAGAGTTTCAGACCAGACCCAACTCTTTCGCCAAAATCACTGCGCGGGTGCGGTTATTGGCGCTGAACTTGCGGCATATGCGGGTGACATGCATCTTGACCGTGGCTTCGGCAATCTGAAGCTCATTGGCGATTTCCTTGTTGGACAGCCCTTCCGCAAGATGCGTCAGAACATCCATTTCCTTGCTGCTCAGATTGCCGCGCGCCGGGTTCTGGGTTCCGGACTGCACCATCTGGACCAGCTCCATCGGCAGATATTGTTCACCGGCGTGCATGAAGCGGATCGCATTGGCAAGGCTCCGCAGCGGCGTCGTCTTCAGCACGATCCCCGCTGCCCCCAGCGCCATGATCTCCTGCATCATGCGCGGGGTGGCATTGCCGGTCAGAATTGCAACCGGCTTGCCGTCATTCAGCCGCATCGCCCGTTTCAGCCCGTTCACGCCATTCATGCCCGGCATGTTCAGATCCAGCAGCACCACATCAAAACTACCCTCTTCCTGCAGGATCTGCGCGGCCTCATCCAGCGAGGCCGCGGCCCGTACATCCATTTTCGCAGTATCCCTCAGAAAAAGCTGGAACATATCGACAACCATCCTGTGGTCATCTGCGAGCAGAACGCGGATCTGCGCGTCTTGAAACGAGTCATTACTGGTCATGTAAAATACATCTTAACTCTGCTCAGCGTCTTCTCAATCATATGTCAGGTCGTCCATTTTTCGCAACGCACTTGGTTGTGTGTGGCACTGGCGCATCAATCGACGCGACAACAGGGCCGGATTCTGGCGCGACCTGCCCAATGACGGCGCTGGTCCGGCCCAAGGATATCGGCG
The DNA here is from genome assembly GCA_007128995.1 of Paracoccaceae bacterium. Classification (GTDB taxonomy): domain Bacteria; phylum Pseudomonadota; class Alphaproteobacteria; order Rhodobacterales; family Rhodobacteraceae; genus Roseinatronobacter. The sequence continues at coordinate 3,186 of SKWJ01000387.1, read as the reverse complement.
CGGGCGATGTGGCCTGATCCCTGACGGTGCCACAATCAAGCATGTGGGTGACGCGTCCATTATGGCGCAATTCTGCCACCGCACCGGCGATCAGGGCATGGGCATCACCCGTTTGTGAATCCGGCCGCGCTGCAAATTTCTTTATTCCTTGCTCATCCTGCGCAATTCTCAGGTCGCAGATACAGCCTTTCGTCTGTATTGCTGACAGATGTCTGGCGCAGCCAGTCGGAATCCGGTTTGAAAACGCACACGCTATGATTGATACTTAATGCAAGGTGAACATTTACAGAGGACCCTCACCATGCGTTTACTTTTGGTCGAAGATGACAGACTCATGGCACAGATGACCTCTGCATTGCTTGCAAAAAAGAACTTCAAAGTGACCCTGGCGCATAGCAAGGATGACGCGATCGACATCCTGCGCAACTACCAGTTCGATGCGGTGGTTCTGGATCTGCGGCTGAAAAACGAATGCGGTCTGGATGTCCTGTCCGAAGCACGCGCGATGCGCGTGACCTGTCCCTTCGTGGTTCTGTCCGGGGATCTGGACACGGATCGCAAGGTCGCGGCACTGCATGCGGGCGCAGACGACTATGTGACCAAGCCTTTCAAGGTCGAAGAACTTGCGGCGCGAATCCTGGGGATCATTCGCCGGGCCAATGGCCACATCTCTACCTGTCTCGAACATGGGCCGCTGAAGCTGAATCTGGAAGCAAAAACTGCCGAACTTGCCGGTAAGCCCCTGACCCTGACGCGCAAGGAATACCAGGTTCTTGAAGCGCTGATGCTGCGGGCCGGGCGCATCCTCAGCAAGGATATGATCCTGAGCCTGATCTATGGCGGCATCGATGAACCCAATACCAAGATCATTGATGTTTTCATCTGCAAGCTGCGCAAGAAACTCTCCGACGCGCTGAACGGATTCACCCCGATCCAGACTGTCTACGGGGTCGGGTATTCGTTCCGCGCCTAGTCTTGGCCAGTGGAAAGCCCTGATCGCTTTGCGTGGGAGCGGCGCTTTCAGATGCGGCGGGCACAAAGGCAGGCGGCCTGGCGATGCTCAACTCCGGAACAGGCCCCGCCCAGGGTTCCATCCAGACCAGCGCGGTATGGGCGCTGTTGCCCTGGCTCAGGCTGGAACACCCGATATCCCGCGTCAGCACATTCGGGTTTCCCGCCCGGTCAAGCTCCGGCACGCCCGTCTCTGAGACGGGATCAGGATCAAACCATGCGCCCGTCGGCAAGGCCACGCAATCAGGCCGGATCGCGCGGGTCAGCCGCAAGCCCGCCAGACAGGCCCCGCGCGCATTCCACAGCCGCACAAGGCGGCCTTCGGTCAGCCCGCGCGCCTGTGCGGCATCAGGATGCAGGTAACAGGCCTCGACCCCGGAAATCTTGTCAGCCTGCGATTCCGCACCACGGTCGTTTTGCGAATGCAACCGCGTGTCCGGCTGGCCCGAGATCAGATGCAGCGCCCCGTCCGGGGCATTCAACAGGCTTTCAAACGGCGGCATCCATGCAGGATGGCCCGGGCAATCCGGCAGCGCCCGCGCGGCAATGCCCCGGTTGAACAGGGTAATGCGCCCGGATTCGCTGGGCAGCGGGTGGCGCTCGGGATCGGCAACAAACGCGTCCAGAAAGACACGGGTCTGCGCGCTGGCAGGCATGTCAAACCGCCCCACCCTGCGAAACGTGTCGAAATCGGGCAGTTCAACACTGTGCTGCGCCGCCCTCTCCTGTGCCTCGGCCCAAAGCCAGCGCAACCACTCCTCTGAACTGCGCCCTTCGGTAAAGCCCGCCTCCAGCCCAAGTTCCCCGGCAATACCGCGCAAGATGTCATGATCGCTCAGCGCAAGCCCCATAGGCTCAAAGACGCGCGACATGTAGATCAGGGTCGGATCGCGCCGCGACAGCATCAGATCCTCGCGCTCCAGCGGGGTGGTGGCCGGCAAGACCAGATCGGCGCGCCGCGCCGTCGCAGTCCAGCTATGGTCCTGCACGATCACGCAGTCCGGCCGACGCCAGGCCTGTTCCAGCCGGAACAGGTCCTGATGGTGATGAAACGGGTTGCCCCCCGCCCACCAGACCAGCCGGATATCCGGATAGACATGCGCCCCCAGATCATAGTCAAATGTCGCGCCCGGATGCAGCAGCATATCCGCGATCCGCGCCACCGGGATAAAGCGGCGCACCGGGTTGCGCCCCTGCGGCATTGACGGCCAGTCATAAAGCTTCGCAGGCCGCCCCACAGCCGTGGTTGACCCATAGCCAAAGGCAAACCCGGTTCCGGGCTGGCCGATCTGCCCCAGCATCGCCGCCAGCGCCAGACCCGCCCAAAGCGGCTGTTCCCCATGATCTGCCCGCTGCATCCCCCAGTTCAGCGCAATCATGGTGCGCTGTGCCGCCATGTCGCGGGCCAGTTGGCGGATCTGCTCTGCGGGCAGGTCACAGATCGGCGCGGCCCAGTCAGCAGATTTCGCTTGCCCGTCCTCTGCCCCGGTCAGATAGGCGCGAAACTCTGGCCAGCCCGAGGTGCAGCGCGCAAGAAAGGCATCATCCTGCAACCCCTCTGCAACCAGCGTATGCGCCAGCGCCAGCAGAAGGGCGGTATCGGTTCCGGGGCGCACGGCCCACCATTCCGCTCCCGGAAAATCGCTTTCCTGCGGCGAGACATTGACAACCCGCCCGCGCAACCGGCCCAGCCAGCCCGCCACCTCATGCCCCGTTGTTCCCGAAGAATTGATCTGCGCCGTGCGCGGCGAGATGCCGCCAAAGGCCACCAGCAATGTGCAATGCTCTGCCAGCAAGGGCCAGCTTGTGCACCCGTCCTGAACTGCGCGATTGCTCAACCCCAGCACATGCGGAAACAGCACTTCCGCCGCCGCATGCGAATAGGTGTCGCGCGCCGAGACGAACCCCCCCGCCAGATTCAGAAACCGGCGCAACTGGCTTTGCGCATGATGAAACCGCCCGGCGCTGGCCCAACCGTAGGACCCGGCGAAAATCGCCTCATTGCCATGCTGGCTGCGCACATCGTCCAATGCGCCTGCCGCAAGCGCAAAGGCCCGCGGCCAAGAGATTTCGACAAATCCATCGCGCCCGCGTCCGGCCCCGCCATCACCCGCCAGCCAGCCCGCCCGAACGGCCGGTTGCAGAATCCGGCTGCCTGCATCACGCGCCGCCGTT
>SKWJ01000059.1 GCA_007128995.1 Paracoccaceae bacterium | reverse complement strand
GGTGCTCCATGGATTTCGCCTTCGTCCAGGTGGACGGGCACGAGGGCCCGAGTACCCGGTTCCGGCGAAATTTCGCTGAGCAGCCGATTGGATACAGCAAAACCACAAAAACGCCGCCGAAATCTAAATGATTTCAGTGGCTTCGGCAGAGGAATTTTATTGAAATTTTTTAGCTGGGTTCAGCGAAATTTCGTTCCAGACTGACCTTGACGGCCTTGCTTGAGATCCTCTCCACTTAAGACGAAACGCGTGACGTATTCCTTGCCCTTAGTTGGGATCGGTTCGCCCTCGATACCGAAGGCCTCCCGCAGGGCTTTGGAGAGGTTCTGCTTTTGTTTCTGAAAGTTGCTCGTTTTTTGAGACGTTTCCTGGTGGACAGGACAGCGACCGTTGCCCCTCGCAAGAGTCAAGAATACCGCCCATGCTTCCTTATATGTGGTCACCTGCTTTTTCGAATTCTTGAGGCCGAAAGCGTCTGGTTCGAGAGCACGCGTGACACCGCCAAAGGTGACAGTGATCCATGCAGCCGCGGTGAACCGAATGGTGAGATCTTCCCACTGCGTCGCGGCTGGAAGGATCCAGGCGCGCCGTGGCCCCTGACCGGCTTGGGCGATGGCATCGAGTCGATCGAGCAGAGCGTGCACGCGTGCAGTGCCGTGCTGCGTCAGCTTCAGTTGTCCGGGCGCGATGGACTCAACAGCATCGTCAAGCCCCAAGATCGACGCGCCATGCAGGCGCAGTACCTCCGCCACCTCATCCGGCAGGGATGTGCAGGTGGGAACCAACAGCAGCATCGGCGGCGTGAGGCCCCTGATTTCATCAAGGTCGGAAAGGCGCAGCGTCGGCATCGCCCCCGGGACACATAGGAAAACCGGAATGCCGGTCCCTGCTTGGATATCCCGGCTGCCAATACGCATGATCGGTGCCAATGCCTGCGGTCTTGGGGCAGCGGTAAGTGACAATGAAGATGCGATGGCGCTGGCCAGCGCGCGCTTGTCCAACGCGTGCAGGCGAACATCATCGGAATTGAGCGTCAGATCCCGACAGGCTTTCTGGCGATCTCCGCAGATCGCCCGGATAGTGCCGTCGTCATGGTAAACGATCTGGCGTGGACAGCCATTCCCGCCCGGAGATGGACATGATATTGATTTTGCGCGCGACCCGGTGCAAGGCAGGTATGGAGCCACAGCCTTCCATTCCGTGCCGAGGCGCTCAAACCAATCATGGCGGGAGGCCCCCGCGTCGATCAACTCATCAAGCGCTTTCCAGAACTTCGAAATCTTCATTGCCGTCGCCATCGTTGTTCGTTTTCCAGAAACCCCGCGCCTTTAGCCACGCCTCGAGCAGACTGGCATCGGAATCGCGGTCATATCGGGCGATGTTGGCTAAGCGGATCATTACGGAACGTTCTTTTTTCTCGGCGATGAACGAGACCTTGAATTTCGCGTAGGTTAACTTGCCCATTCGCAGGCGGGCCGCCCAGTTTTCACCATAGGTCGCGAAGAGATCGTCAGAGCGATGGACGACATGTTCCGGAACCTTGCCATCCCAGATCCGACCGAATTCCACGAGACGCACGCCGGCAAGTCCGGGTATGTCCGCGCAGGCCAGCGCGGCCTGACCGTGGTCAAGTAGCGGCTGTAGGTGGTAGCGGTCAGCGAAGTCAAACCGCTCCGTGTCACCGAAGACGACAGCTCCGATAGTCTCGAGATAAAGATTCCTTTCACCCTTTGTGCCGGCGTTGATGCCGATCTCGTCAGCGTCGGCGTCATAGATCAGGACGTCATCCTTCTGCGGACGGTAGAAGGCGATACCGTCCTTGCCATCCTCCTTGTGCTCTCCCTCCCGTCGCATTGGCATTCCATGCCGAACCAATATCCATATCTTGCTGCCATGCGGGAAGACGAAAACGCGCGACCCGCGACCGCGACGTTTCTTCTCGAACCACGGATCCATCAGCCGTTCCATCTCGCGGCATTGAGCTTCAGTGATGGTGACTTTGCCATCTACCTCAGCTTTTTTCCCGACCTGCCCGGCGAAATACATGAAGTTCGAACGGTTGAATGCCACGGTTTCTGCATGTTGGCGCTCAAGCAGATCAGGCTTTATCAGCCAGATCTGCACAGCCACGTCGGCAGGCGTACTCTTGTTGTCGTGTTGGATCCCAAGGCCTGCGGCCTCGGCACGCTCGATCAGTTCCTCCATCGGTTCGTTGTTGGCCGTCTCGTGCACATAGTAGAGTGCGTTCACCATCGTGTCGGATACGTCCGTGTCGGGCGTCATCAGAATACTTGCGATTTCGTCGTAGGGCATCTCGTTGGTGTCGACGGCAGTGAGATCAAGGCCTCTTCCGACGAAGTAGCTGCTCCATTTCGACAGAAATGAAATTAGGCGCCCTGGATCGATTTCCTTAAGGCGCGCGGGGTTGGTGAAAATTCGAGGATTAAATGTAGCCATGAACTGAGTCCCTAGAAATATCGGGTAGGTTGCGCGAATCACACTATACACTGCGTGAACGATAATACGATTTCGCGCCCGCGTGTCTATATCTTGTTCAAGGATAGCCATGTTCACTACATATGGGGAAAACCTATGCGTACGCGGCTCATCCGCCGCCAAGCTATATTGCTGGTCGTTCTCATAACGTTCACCCCGACATATCAGACGTTCCGTCGGTAAGTGAAGAAGGTCCCCCTGGAGACCTTCACAATGACAAGCTCCCAATTCTTTGCCCCGTTTGACCGGGGCATGCCGTGCCAGGCGCGTGGAAAGGTGTCGACGTGATCGACCCCGATGAGCGCGAACAGGCCGCATTGAGTAATGCCCTGAAGTTCATGAGCGATTTGATGGCCGAAATCGGCTGGCATACACGTTTCAATGATCTGACTGCCGCGCAGGCCGCAAAATTGGCCGAGGCTGCCGTCGACGGGTTTCAGGAGAGCATTCGTGCCACGGCACCGTCCGAGACGTCGGAGGTGCCGTTTTGACCGAGGCC
>SKWJ01000178.1 GCA_007128995.1 Paracoccaceae bacterium | reverse complement strand
CTTGGAGAATACTTGATCCATATTCAACACATCAAGAACGAAGCTCAATCAGAGCGTGTAGATATATGTGGTGAATTCAACTTAATTTAAGCCGACTGAAATTAATTAAAAAAAATTGCAAAGTGAACGAAAAAAGTGTACTTACTTGTCACTAATATTTGCAGGCAGCAGAACTCCAGAGGCGCTCCGGACAAAAAGAGAGTGCCCTGACTTGAGGCATAGATATGTGAGAAGACGTCATCCGACCAAAATTGATACGGTTTTTTCGCGCCATCCGCTAAGCGGGATGCCGGGTTTCTTTATGGATGACTTTAGTTGGGCAGGTCATGGAACGTAACAGGGCTGATGAGCATCTGCTGTTTACCGGGTTCTGGAGGCATGTTTGGTATGCGCGTTTCTGGTGCTTTACTGGCATCGCAGGTCTGGGTCTGGGACTCTCGGGCTGCCAGATGTTTGTGCCAGACGCCAACAGCAGTCCGACAGAACTTTCCGAGGCTCTCACAGAATATAATGTCGTTCCAGCCGCGCGTGCCTTCGTAAATGTCCCAGATGCACTTCTGGTGTTAGAGCGTGATCTGGGCATTGCCACGGAACAGCGCATCACCTTGCCGAATCCGACATCCCTTTCCGGAGAAAATATTCTCATGATCCGGGCGCAGACGCAGCGAGCGTCCAGCCCGTCGAACCTGATCCTGCAACAGGTTCTGGCTCAGTTCGGCGGGCCTCCAGCGCCGTTTGCGAATGTAACCGATACGTCGCTAAGCACTCTGTCGGATCAGGTCGGTGCGATCACCTACACAACATTGCGCCCCGGTGGCGACATTATCTGTGTATTGGCGCTTCGCAGGTCACGGATCGGTGCGCGATCTCTGCCACGGGGCACCTCATCTCTTGATTTCATGCTGCGCAACTGCGTTTCGGGTTCACTTGAGGCTGCTCTGGAACCGATCGGGGCCAGGGCATTCGCATTGGGGCAGGCGAATTGATGTTCTTGTAAGGATTTATTCAAATGCGGTTTATAATCGCAACGCGAAAACTCAAATTCTCGGAGGTCTGTCTGGTGCTCGTATGGCTGGCACTGGCCGGCGCGCTTGCGACCCTTTCCAACATCCCGACATCCACGGCAGTTCAAGGTGCATTGGGCCTTTTCGCGGTGCTGGTCATAGCGCTCTTGAAGCCATTCACCATCGACAATATCGCGGCCCGCTTCGTCTTGCTGTCCGTCGCCAGCGCAATTGTCATGCGTTACTGGGCTTGGCGTGTCACCGAGACGCTGCCGTCGATCGAGACGCCGGTCTCGTTCGCGATGGCGGTTTCTCTGTTGATCGTCGAAACTTATGCGATCTGTGTCTTCTTCATCAGTTCGTTCATTACCGCAGACCCGGTCACCCGCACTTTGCCCCCCAAGGTGGCCGCGGACGATCTTCCTACTGTTGATATTCTGGTTCCCAGCTATAACGAACCAACAGAAATGCTTGCTGTCACATTGTCGGCAGCAAAAAACATCCATTACCCCCCATATAAACGCACAGTCGTTCTGTGTGATGACGGAGGGACAGATCAGCGCTGCAATTCCGAAGATCCCGAAATCGCGCGCAAGTCCCGTGAGCGCCGTGCTGAATTGCAGAATCTTTGTCTCGAGTTGGGTGTCGTCTACTCGACCCGGCCAAGAAATGAACACGCGAAAGCCGGAAACATGTCTGCCGCGCTGGAGAAGCTGAACGGCGATTTGGTGGTGGTGTTCGACGCGGACCACGTCCCCAGCCGTGATTTTCTGGCGCGCACCGTCGGGTATTTCGTGGAAGACCCGAAGCTGTTTCTGGTGCAGACGCCACACTTCTTTCTTAACCCTGATCCGGTCGAGCGAAATATCGGGCTTCGGCCCGATTGCCCGCCCGAGAATGAGATGTTCTACCACCTCGGCCATCGCGGTCTTGACCGGTGGGGTGGGGCTTTCTTTTGCGGTTCCGCATCGGTCCTGCGCCGGGCAGCGCTGGATGACGTGGGGGGATTTGCAGGCGATACGATTACCGAAGACGCGGAAACAGCGCTTGAAATTCATTCCTGCGGCTGGAAAAGTCTCTATGTCGATCACGCAATGATCGCGGGGCTTCAGCCCGAAACATTTGTCAGCTTTATTCAGCAGCGCGGCCGTTGGGCGGCGGGAATGATGCAGTTACTGATGCTCAAGAACCCCTTGCGGCGCAAGGGCATGAGCTTGACGCAACGCCTGTGTTACCTCAATTCGATGACATTCTGGCTTTTTCCACTTGTGCGCATGGTCTTCATCCTCGCGCCTTTGGCCTATCTGTTCTTCGGCTTGCAGATATTTGTGGCAACGATATCCGAAGTGATGGTCTACATGGGCACCTATATCGCAACGGTTTTTCTGGTTCAGAATGCACTCTACGCAAGGGTGCGCTGGCCATTGATGTCCGAAATATACGAAACCGCGCAAGCTCCGTATCTGTCCGGCGTGGTGATCAAGACGCTCTTCAAGCCGCGTGGAGCCAAGTTCAATGTGACGGCCAAGGACGAAGTCCTGGAAGAAGATTACATTTCACCCATGTATCGCCCGCTTCTGGTGCTTTGGGCGATTGCCGGACTGGGTGTTGTGGCAGTGGTGATACGATGGGTTCTATTTCCCGGAGATCACACCATCCTCAAGGTTGTGGGTGGCTGGGCTGTGTTCAACTTCATCATCCTGTCCGCGTCATTGCGCGCCATCGCCGAACGGCAGCAGCGTCGGGGTGTGCCGCGCGTGCAGATGAACGTGCCCGCAGCGGCCGCGATCGGGCGCGATGGGAATCTGAGTTACACCGCGGCAGTGGTTCAAGATTCCTCGACCAGCGGTGCAAGGATCAAGATCATTCCAAGCCCCGACACGGATCAGGCGGAACTTGCATCCATCGTGCCGGGATACGTGTTGTATTTCATCCCGGAATTCCCGGAATCTCCGCATCTGGAAAACGCGGTCCGCGTGCAGGTCAAGAATCTCGAACGCGTGAAGGGTGAACTGATCCTGGGAGTACGGTATGATCTCGACCAACCCATCCAGACGCGCGAGACAATCGCTCATCTGATCTTCGGCAACAGCGCCAACTGGGAGACGATCCGCGCGAGCAAGTCCGGGCGGATGGGACTGCTCAAGGGTCTGGGCTATGTGGTCATGCTTGCCTTCTCGTCAGTCTGGCACACGATGCGCGGGCTGATGGCTGAGCCCGCGCGCCGTCGCGCGGCAGAAGACCGCGCGCGCCGTGGTGAAATCGATTCAGCCAAACCGGCGCATTTGCTTGCCTTCGGTGAAGCTTTCGATCCGGTAATCGCAAATCCCGGCCTGGATACGTTGCTGCCAAACTGGGGGCTGGGCCACCGGTCGGACATGCGGGCAACAAAGCGTCAGACACATTTTTCCGCCAAAGGTCTGGAAGCAGATTAATGATCCCGCACCCGGAAAACGCATTGCCCGACGGCCGCCTGCGACGCGAAAGCGTGCGCGCGGTCTGCGCGGTTGTTGCGCTTTCTGCACTGGCATTCATTGCCAGTCCGGTGCCAGCAGGCGCACAAGCCGATGCAGACGGGATCATCCCGCTTCCGGAACAGGATGCGCAGGGCGTTCTTTCGGCGATGGACAGTGTCGATCTGAGCGCGCGCAGCGATGCGGCGCGCCGGGTCAGTGAAGCTTCGACAGTGGCAGATCCTGATCGCGAGAGCTGGATCTCGCCCTTGCGGCTGATCGATCTTCGGTATCCGCTGACCGACGGTGTCGTGCGTATCACGGGCGAACGGCAATGGGTCTCCTTCGATCTTTACGCAGCTGATCCCGCCAAGCATGATCTGTTGCGGGTCACCGCTTTGTCTGGCATCAACAATCTCGCCGAACGCTCTTATTTCCGTGTCGAGGTCAATGGTGTGGACATTGGCCGGCAGCGACTGGAGGCTGTCGAGGACTTCGGCCCCACGGATATTGGCCTGCCCCCAGATGTGCTGCAAAGCGGCCGCAACCGGGTCGTGATCGAACTGCGTCAGCATCACAGGATCTATTGTGGTCCCGAGGCCGCATTTGACTTGTGGACGGACATTGATCTGTCGCGCAGCGGCCTTGTGGTCCCACATCCCCGCGATGCCACGAACACCCAGGCGTTTCTGATGGCGCTTTCGGCGCAGGCCACTTCCGCCCAGCCGGTTGAGGTGCGTGGCCTTGACAGCCTTGGCGCCGATGCCGGGCATTGGCGGAAGTATATCGTCAGCCATCTGAATCAGCTCCTGTCAGGTCCGCCCGTGGCCATTCGCTTCACAGATTACTGGACTGTAGCGACGACCGACCCGGCACATGCCCGGATCACCATCATTCCCGCTGCGCGCAGCAATGTGCGGTTTCAGACCGCTGGAGATGGTGCATTTGTCTTGGTGCTGGAAGTGGCGCAGGACAGCCGTCCCGAAGACATCTTTGGGATCATCGCGCAGATTGAAGCGCGGGCCGCCCATACCCAAGTCCCTTTGGTCACCCCGGAGCGCGATGTCCCGATCTCGGAGTTGGGTGTGGCAACCGAGAATTTCTCGCAGCATTACGCAGTGCGCAATCATGTGTTTCGACTGCCCGCTGACTGGCTTGTCCTGACAGCGGCCAAGGCGCGCATCAATCTTGACTACGCCTATGCAACCAATCTGCCAGAAGGCGCTACACTGCTGCTGAAGGTGAACGGCGCCGCGATCCGGTTATTGCCTCTGCGCGGGCAAGGCGGGCAACCGATCACCGCCTTTCCGATCGATTTTGAAGCCCGGCTGCTGCGCCCGGGAACCAATCTTCTGACATTCGAGATGTTCGTGCCGGGCGATCCGCCAGATCTGCCCTGTGCTGCCGGGGATGCGCCAATGCTACAGATCAGCGAGAACACAACCCTGCGCGTGCCCTACAGCCCTTCCATGGCGATGCCGGATATGGACCTTGCCTTCTCGGCGCTTGGCCCGGACAGTCTGCAAATGAATGACATGAGCGGCCGCGCATTCTCGGAAATGGACGCCCTGACCCTTTCTGCCGCCCTGTCGCAATCACGTGCGCCGATCCGGCCTTCGACGCTGCATCTGATTGCCATTGACGATCTCGGTTCCCTACCCACCGCGCATTACCACGCCGACCGTCGCTTGCTGGAAGACACTGTCCTGACCCAGTTGAACCAGTCGACAGACCTCGTCAGTCGCGATGACACCGATCCGTTCAATGCTCGCAGGCCGCAATCCATGGCGCTTTCTACCATTGTCAACCAGAGCCTGGACGAGATCCGCCACCAGGCGCGCCGGTTGACGGACCGCCTGTTCCCCAACAGTGGCGACCAGTTGAACGCCTGGCTTGCCGAACATCGTGGGCAAGCGGTGTTATTCCAGCTTGACCCGGACCGTCCCGATGAAATCTGGATGCTGCGCAACCCTGACAGCGACATCACCGACATCACGCTAGCGATTGCCAGCGCGAGGTCTTTTGGGGGCGGGCCGAAGGGTCAGGTTTCGGTTCTCTCTCATGAAGGTATTTGGATGAATTGGTTCGCGCCTGATCGCAGGCCAATTCTTCTGGAACCTTGGACGCTGCAGAACTTCCGCAGCGCGATGGGCAATTTCTTTTCGGCGCGTCCCATTGTCTACACGATCCTGATGCTGGGAATCGCATTCATCTCGGCGCTGGTCGCCTTGCGCCTCGTCATGTCGACAAGGGACCACAAAGCATGAAAAGACGCAGTTTTCTGTCCGGAGCCGCCACACTGGGTACGGTCATGCTGGCACATGGGGCGAATGCCTACCTGAAGGCTGATCTTGCTGTCGCCGCACGCCCTGTCTGGGAGGCATGGAAAGCCGCCTTCCTGTCATCCGAGGGGCGGGTGATTGACACACTGCAACAGCAGGCCAGCCATTCCGAAGGTCAGGGCTATGGCATGTTTCTGGCCACGGTCTTCGATGATGCGGCCAGTTTTCGGCAAATGTATCTCTGGACCGAGCGCCATCTGGCCGTGCGCTCTGACCCGCTGCTCGCCTGGCGCTGGCTGCCGGAACAGGCAAACCCGGTTCCCGATCGCAACAATGCCTCTGACGGGGATCTGTTCTACGCATGGGCGCTGGTGCGGGCGGCGGCGCGCTTCAGTGAGCGCAGCTACCTGATCCGTGCCGAAGCGATAGCCGAGGCACTGGCCCGGACATGTATCGTGCCGATGCCAGGGCGGAGCGACCAGACCGTTTTCCTGCCTGCGGCCTTTGGGTTCACCCATGACACACATCTGTCGCTGAACCCGTCTTATTACATGCCACTGGCGATGCGCGAGGTCGCCGCCGCAACAGGTGTTTCGGCAGTGGCAGCCTGCGCGCAGCATGGCGAGACATTGCTGCACGAAATTGCACGCAATGGGCTTGTGCCCGACTGGATCAACGTGTCAGAGCAGGGTCTTCATGCGCCCGAAACGCTGTCGGCCAATGCTGGTTATGAAGCGCTTCGCGTGCCATTGTTCCTGATCTGGTCGCGTGTGCCAGATCACATGGCCGTTGAACGGATGGCGGCAGTTTATGAACGCACCGTGCAGCCCGGAATTGCAGTGCCCACCGTGATCGAGCCTTTGTCAGGCGTCGTGCTCGAATCCAGCACTGATATTGGCTACCAGGCACTTGCCGGACTGACAATCTGTTCCAGCCAACGCAGCCTCGGGGCGCTGATCCCGCCATTTTCGCCCGACCAGCCCTATTATCCGGCAACGCTACAATTGTTCGCCATGATTGCCGCCAATGAAACCCTGCCTCAATGTGTGCCGCTATGATGCTAATGAACGTGCTGTTTCGCGCTTTGGGCTTGTGTGCTTTCACCTTCATTCTTGGTGCTGCGACTGCGACCGCGCAGACCGCGGGGCCTGACGACCTGCTGGCGTTGCGCTATTATCTTCAGCAAAATGATCGACCAGCGACGCAGGCCGAGTTGCGCAGACTGCGGATTGCCTTTCCCGATTGGCGCCCCCCCGCTGATCTGGGCGATCTTCTCGACCCGGTGTCAGGGCAAACTGTCGACGAAGCCGCGATCTGGCGTCAGATCGAGCGGCGTGAATTCGCAGCGGCCCGTCAACTGATCGAACAGGGTCGCCAGCGTGTGACGGGCTGGACGCCTCCCACCGAGATGCTGCGTGTCCTGGAAACCAATGAGGCGCAGGACAGGTTCTCGGCTGCCGTCTCTGCGCGCAACCCGACCGAGGCGATTGCCATTGCACGCCGGTCACCGCGATTGATGAGTTGCGAGAGGATCAATAATGCCTGGCTGCTTGCCGATATGTATGTCCTGGCCGATCAGAAAGCGCTTGCCCTTGCGACATATCGCAACACGATCCAATCCTGCCCGACATACGCGCAGCTACAGCCCACACTGGAGAAATCCAGTGCCATCGCGTCGCGCACGGAATTGCGAGATCTTTTCAGCGTTGCGCGCAGCGTCAATTCCGGCGCGCATCCGCAGCTTGAGCAACTCGAAGCCCGTCTGACAGGGGGCGCAGGGATACCTGCACCGCAGGCTGCTGCTCCGACACCCGCGCCCACCAGTGCCGCGCCGACCGTCGCTGCGCTGCAGGCTGCTGCCCCGGCTCCGGTTGCCAGAGCGCCCCTGCAGAGGGACCTCCCGCTGCGCGGGGATGGACGTATCAACGACGTGCGGCGCTTGAAGGAACAGGAACAATTCGCGCGGTGTCTTGCTGCGTCACAATCGCCGCGGTCTCTCGAGGTGCTCTACGAACGCTCTTGGTGCGCCTTCAGCCACAAGCGCCCGACCGAGGCCATCGTCGGATTTCAGACGGTCGCCCGAGCAGGGGATGCGTTGGGCCCCAATGTGCGCCGTGATGCGCATTATGGTCTGGCACTAGCCTATCTGGCGATGAACATGACCGAACATGGCGCAAGGGCCGCATCGCAAGTGCGGCTGGAAGATGGACAACGCCGCGAGTTGGAAGCCATCATCCTTGACCAGCGCGGGGTGCGCGCCTTTCTTTCAAAGGATTTTCGTCAGGCCATCGGTTATTTTGATGCCTATGAGCAGGTCGCCGGAACCTTGCGCCGTGACCTCGCGATCATGCGCGCCTATGCCTATCTCAATTCCGGCCAGCGTCCAACGGCGCGCGCCGAGTTTGAGCGGCTGCACGCGCAGTTAGCCACATCCGAGACGCGCAAAGGTCTGGACGCGGCGCGCTAGGCCTTGCCGAGTATCAGGACGAATTGATGATTGCGGCGACAGCGTAGGCCACCTCTGCAAAGGATCTGTCGGTTTCTCAGCAGGCATGGCGCGCCCAAGGGGCCTGAGTGGTCGCGTCGTTCTGGGGTTCGGCGACGGTGTGGGCATGCGCGGGACCCGTCCTTTCGCGAGGTCGGGTCCCCGCCCAACTGCCTTGCGTCGACCGCGGTCCCCCGCAAAAACAATGTCGCGTCGTGTGGCGAGCGAGGAATCTTCAGATCACGGTGCCGCAAGAAAGAGACACATCGTGCGAAATCATTGCGACAGGACTTCGCGAGGACATGGAAAATCCCTGAAATCATCCAGAACGAACCGTATCAGGCCACAATCGCGCCTGAAATCTTTTGCATAGAAATGGTTAACGACGAGCGGTCGACGTGCCGTTGAAGCAGCAACCAGAGCATATAGGGACTGACATGAATCATAAAGTCACCAAAGCCATTTTTCCTGTCGCCGGTATGGGCACGCGCTTTTTGCCTGCCACCAAATCGGTGCCGAAAGAGATCATGACACTGGTAGATCGCCCGCTGATCCAGTACGCGATTGATGAGGCGCGCGCAGCCGGGATTACCGAATTCATCTTTGTCACGTCGCGCGGCAAGGGCGCGCTGGAAGACTATTTCGACCGCGCCCCGGAACTCGAAGCCAGCCTGCGCGCCAAGGGCAAGACTGCCCTGCTGGAAACGCTGGACGCCACCAATATGGAGAGCGGCGCGATTGCGTATGTACGCCAGCATCAGGCGTTGGGTCTGGGCCATGCGGTGTGGTGCGCGCGGCACCTGATCAAGGACGAACCCTTTGCGGTTTTGCTGCCCGATGACGTGATCGCCTCGGCAAAACCCTGTTTGCAACAGATGGTCGAGGCATATCAGGACGTTGGCGGCAATATGGTTGCTGCGATGGAAGTGGCCCCGGAAATGGCGTCAAGCTATGGCATCCTGGATACCCCGTCCGCGCTGGGAAAGACGGTGCGCGTGCAGGGCATGGTGGAAAAACCCGCGCCGGGCACACAACCCTCGAACCTGGCGGCGATTGGTCGCTACATCCTGTCACCGCGCATCATGCAGCATCTGGGCGAGATCGGCACGGGCGCGGGCGGCGAAATCCAACTGACCGACGCCATTGCGCGCGAGATATCGGAGTCCAACAACGTCAACGGCTTCCGGTTCGAGGGGCAGCGCTACGATTGCGGGTCAAAAGCCGGTTTTCTGCAAGCGACCGTGGCTTTTGGCCTTGCCCGAGAAGAGTTGCGGGACGCGTTGGAGGGATTCCTGTACGAGATGATGGCGGTTCGTCAGGCGGCGGAATAGACCTGCCTGGCGTCTCGGAGGGTGCACAAGGGGGTCCGAACACGCCGGTCGCGTCTTCAAGCAACCGATCACGCCACAGACTGGGATTGTGGGGATGGACATCGACCTGCTGCGCCAGGTCGATCCGCGCCTTCGCACCCTTGATCGCCGCCACCGCGCCTCGCTCGGTGGGGAACCCATTCCCCGGATCGTTTTTGCCCGGCCTTGATCCCGGAATGCCGGGCTTTCGGTCCGACGCAGTTGTCTTGCCGTGGTTTTCCGCTCGCCTGAAGCATCGCGCCGCTGTTGCGTGGAAAACCAACATCTTCAAACTGTTCGGATTGCCGGAACCACCTCCCTCGCCGATCCGCAGAAGACGCTCCAGGTTCCTTGCCGCCCCAGTGGCATTTCGCGAAGCACAAGGAGCATTATGCAAAGCATCTCACGACCGTTTCGCGAATCAGGCGAAACTGTCGCGAATCAGCTGTCAATCCATTGACTAAATAAAGTTACACGGCATTAACTCTCCGTTAGTTAATTAATGTCTTGGGGGTCAGACAAATGGCGATGATTTATGTGGATGCAGGGTTCGGTGGGATCAGCGACGGGACGATCGCCGCTCCGTGGACTACCATTCAGGCCGCGATCAATGTCGCAAATGATGGCGATACAGTCCATGTGCTTGCAGGGGTTTATAACGAGAACCTTGAGATAAACGTCGCAAACCTCACAGTCATCTCAGCTGTTCCGCGTGACGCGGTGATCAACACGCAGTCCGGGTTCGCTGCAGGTAGCGGCTATGGCGGCATTACGTTCCTCGCCAATGGGGCGACGCTCGAAGGGTTCACCATCAACCAGAACGTCCCGCAGGCGATCATCCACACCCATGACTCCACGGGCATCAGCATCATCAACAATGCGATCAACGGGCTTGACGACGTTGCGCCACGCGGGATCGATGTCGGTTTCGCCGCTGCAGCGTCTGACAGCGTGACAATCCAAGGCAATGATTTTTCGGACCTCTACACAGGCGTCTACATTAACCAGGGCGATGACCTGACCATTGATGACAACACATTCACCAACATGGATACCGCTTTCGGCGGTGCCATCGTCGTCGACGGAACTTGGGCCGTGGGTGATGTCAGCGTAACGAACAACGAGACAACCGACGCAGGGCAACTGATCCAGTTCTTCGGAGAACAAGGCAGCTTCACGGTTTCCGGGAACACGCTTGATGCAGGGACAGTCCTGACCAACTACCCTGTTTTCAATGAGTCTCAAGGCACATACCACGAGACGATCCAAGACGCGGTCAACGCTGCCAGTGATTATGACACCATCGTCATCGCGGCGGGGACGTATGGCGGAACTGTAGACATCTTCGGGACCGAGGGGCTCACGATCAAGGGTGCTCAGGCCGGCATCTCGGCCGGTGTCGGAGGACCGCGCGACATCGACAGCGTGACAGGTGAGACGATTTTCACTGGCACGTTCAATTTCGGCGGCGGTAACGACAAGGTTGTCGGGCTCACCGTGGATGGGCTGCGGATCGACGGGAACGGTTTCGGCACGATCCGCGCCGAAGGTGTTGTGCGGATTGAAAACACCATCATCAATAGCACGAAGGCATCGAATGCTTGGGCCATTACCACGGTCGCTTACGGCAGCAACGCTGATCATCAGGTCGAGTTTATCAATAACACTCTTGTGGGTGGCCGGGGCATCAACGCCGAGAACGCGAAACTCGCTTCCATGCTGGTCGAGGGAAGTGGCTTCGACACGTCTT
>SKWJ01000020.1 GCA_007128995.1 Paracoccaceae bacterium | reverse complement strand
TGTTCCTGCGGTGTTCATTCCGGCAGGGCCAATGACCAGCGGCTTGCCCAATGATGAGAAGGCGCGCGTCCGTCAGCAATTTGCAAAGGGCGAAATCGGGCGTGAAGAGTTGATGGCGGCCGAAATGGCCAGCTATCACGGGCCAGGCACATGTACATTCTATGGCACTGCGAACACAAATCAGATGCTTATGGAATTCATGGGTCTTCACATGCCGGGCGCGAGCTTCGTCAATCCCGGCACACCCTTACGCGAGGCACTCACAATTGCAGCAACAGAACGCGCACTTGCCATTACAGCACAAGGCAATGATTACCGTCCTGCGGGCAAAGTGCTGGATGAACGCGCATTCGTGAACGGAATTGTCGGTCTTATGGCAACTGGTGGCTCGACCAATCTGGTTCTGCATCTGCCCGCCATGGCACGCGCCGCCGGAATTGAACTCTCACTGGAAGATTTCGCTGACATTTCGCAGGCTGTTCCGCTCATGGCGAAAGTATACCCGAACGGTCTGGCTGACGTTAATCACTTCCATGCTGCTGGCGGGCTTGGCTTCATGATCGGCGAATTGCTTTCAAAGGGGCTGCTGCATGACGATGTCTGCACCGTTGCAGGGGATGGGCTGAAAAGATATTCACAGGAACCGAAACTGCGCGATGGCCAGTTGGTCTGGGAAGACGGCGCAGGTTCAACACAAAACGACAGGATCCTGCGCCCTGCGGCTGACCCGTTCCAGCCAACAGGCGGATTGAGACAGCTTTCTGGAAATTTGGGGCAAGGGGTCATCAAGACCTCGGCGGTTGACGCCTCGCGCCATGTCATCGAAGCGCGTGCCCGGATCTTCCATGATCAGAGCAGCGTGAAGGCAGCGTTTCGCGATGGGGAATTTACCGAGGACACAATCGTCGTCGTTCGGTTTCAGGGCCCTGCTGCGAATGGCATGCCAGAGCTGCACTCGTTGACACCAATGTTGGCTGTGCTGCAGGATCGCGGCTTGAAGGTAGCACTGGTAACGGATGGACGCATGTCAGGTGCAAGTGGCAAAGTGCCTGCCGCGATTCACATGGCCCCCGAAGCCGCCAAAGGCGGGCCTTTGGCCAAGTTGCGAGATGGTGACCAGGTCCGACTTGATGCTGTAGCGGGCAAGCTTGATGTACTCGAGGCGGATTTTGCCGCGCGCGACCCGATTGCTATCGACCTCACTGCCAATGACTTCGGAATCGGGCGAGAGTTGTTTGCCGCATTCCGGGCGAGTGTCGGCGATTCGACCGAAGGGGCAGGGGTTGTCGTCTGACATTGTCCTGCACGGGTAGGCTTGCTGCCGACGAGACTGATCTGACTGACAACGGCGCCGAAACGGCGCCGTCTCATCACAAGGGTTTGCTTTCACCCTTCTGGTGACAGCTTCCACTTGGCCGCGTTCTCGTCAATAGCGCGGATCCGGTCTTCGGATTTTGGATGGCTCAGCATCCAGGCAGGTGCCCCGCCGCCCATGCCAACCAGATTTTCAAGTTTGCGGAACAGCGATTTCTGCGCGTCCAGCCCGATCCCGGCCTTCACCAGCAAAGCCGAAGCGTAGGCGTCGGCCTCATATTCGTCATCGCGGCTGAGCCGCGCCATCAGCAATGAGGTGATCAGGTTCGCCACAATCACCCCCAAACCGGGCAAGAAGCGGTTGAACACTGTTGCAAGCGCCATACGCATGGCATTCGTCCCCTGAAAATCGATCATGCGCTTGCGCGTGTGGCCCAAGGCAACATGCCCCAATTCATGCGCTATCACGCTCGCCATTTCTTCGGCGGAAACCTCGCCCTGACGGTATTTGTTGTAGAAGCCACGGGTGATAAAAATGCGTCCATCTGGTGATGCCAGCCCGTTCACAGGTTCGATTTCGTAAATATGTACGACGATCCTGTCCACGCCAACGGCCGAAGCCATCTTGTCGGTCAGGGCTTTCAGACGTGCATCGGCAAGCGGAGATGACCGCTGATCCAGTTCCTGCTTCGTGCGCCAAGCAGAGAACCAGTAGGTGATCAACCCATAACCAAGCAGGATCAGGAACGGAAGGAGTTTCAGCATGTGGCAGATATGGGGCAGGACATGACCTCAGACAATGCCCTTCACCCCAAAACCAGCGTGAGGGCCAACATTGTCGTAAAGGACAGCGTTACGATGACCCCGACCTTCGAGGTATCGGTCCCGTCATGCGCCTCGGGCAGGAGTTCCGAGAAAATCATCCACAGCATTGCCCCGGCCGCCAATCCGAGGCCTATGGGCAGAAATGGGGCGAAAGTCAGTACAAACAGAAATGCCGGCACGGCCAGCAGCGGTTGCGGCACAGAGGAGAGCACCGCCCACAACGCGGCCTTGCCAACACTGGCACCGCGTGGAACCATTATCAACGCGATTGCCAATCCTTCAGGCACATTGTGTAGCGCAATCGCTATGGTTATGAAATCGCCCAGTTCGCGGCCACTGCCATAAGCGACACCAACCCCCACACCTTCTGCCGCGGAATGGACTGTCATCACACCCATGATCAGCAAGATCTTGAGGGCATCTGCTCCTTTTGCAGGCACAAGCGCCGTATCTTCGCTGTGTTCAAAATACCGTTTGGCAAACCAGATGCCAATCAAACCCAGCAAAAGGCCGATCAAGGTGCGCAGCGCGGAAAACTCGAAGCCCTCTGTGATCAGCGAGAAGGTTGCCGCGAGCATCAGGCCTGCAGCGATCGCATTCCCATAGGCCAGAGACCGTTCTGACACATTCTTCATCAGCAAGAGCGGAAGCGCCCCAAGGCCGGTAGCAAGCGCCGTTATCGTGGCGGCAATGAATACAAGCAAGAGAGTGGGATCTGACATCTATCACCTTTTAGAATAATTCTAAACTATGGGTTCTGGCAGGCATGTCAAGTCCAAGTCACCGCGCGCGGCACCAGCTGCAACATGTTGCGTCAAGATCAAAGAGGTGCTCCTCAGTTGCGTTGAACAAAGATGCC
>SKWJ01000183.1 GCA_007128995.1 Paracoccaceae bacterium | reverse complement strand
GCGGCTTCGGCGGAACGTTCCTGTGCCTCTGCCAGAATGTCGTCTTCGCCGTCGCACGCCTGAGCGATCTGGTCCTGTTCCCATTCAAGCTGGGCAATCATCTCTGCGGCATCGCGGTTCAGCCCGGTTTCGCGTTCGATATCACCTGAAAGCTGCGCGATGCGGGCTTCCAGCGCGCGCACTGATTGTTCGGCGCGCGCTTCCTCATCCGTCAGCGTAGTGCGCTGAACTTCCAGTCGCTGAAGCACAGCGCCCGCGATCCCTTCTTCCTCGCGCAGTAACGGCAGACTGTTATCTGCTTCAGTCCGCGCTTCGCTGGCAGCCCGCGCCACGGCTTCCGCCGCAAGGCTGTGGCGCAGCCCGTCTCTGAGTGCGGTATCGGCGTCGTGTCGTGCCTGATCAGCTTCTCGCCAGCGGCGATACAGCAACAGGCCCTCTGCCTGTCGCAGACGCAGCCCGATCTGCCGATACCGCTCGGCCTGTCGTGCTTGCCGGGACAGTTGGGCAAGCTGGCTGGAAAGCTGTTCGATAAGGTCACCGACGCGTTCCAGATTTGTCTCGGTCGCGCGCAGACGCAATTCGGCCTCGTGGCGGCGCTGATACAGGCCAGAGATGCCTGCGGCTTCTTCCAGAATACGCCTGCGGGCTTTCGGTTTCGCATTGATCAGTTCCGAGATCTGCCCCTGACGGACCAACGCAGGACTGTGCGCGCCAGTCGACGCGTCGGCAAACAGCATCTGCACATCGCGCGCGCGCACGTCCTTGCCGGCAATCTTGTAGGCGCTGCCTGCATCGCGCGTGATCCGGCGGGTGATGTCGATCTGATCTGAATCATTGAACGCTGCGGGCGCAAGTCGCTGAGTGTTGTCCAGATGCAGGCTGACCTCGGCGAAATGCCGCGCGCCGCGCGTGTCTGTTCCCGCAAAGATCACATCCTCCATTCCCGCGCCGCGCATCGCCGTGGGCCGGTTCTCGCCCATCACCCAGCGCAGCGCTTCAAGCAGGTTCGATTTTCCACAGCCATTCGGACCCACCACCCCGGTCAGTCCGCGATGGATGACCAGATCCGTGGGGTCTGTGAAGCTTTTGAAGCCGTTGAGGCGCAGGCGGGTGAATTGCACGTGATGACAGACTCAGAGGAACGCTGCTTTGAGTGTCTAGTGACTGAGGGGTCTAGTCAAGCGCTTTGCTGTATCTGGCTGTTTTTGGGTGCAGGCATACCATATCTAGGCCTTTCGGCCGGGTGGTGTGACATTCTGTCATAGTGATTCCGGTATAATATTGTAATATTCAAATTTAAGAATGTAATTAGGAGATCTGTCATGTCCCAAACTGTCTCGCGTCCCTCGGATACGTATTCACCGCTCTATTTTCTCGCATCGCTGGGTGCGGGCGGGCTTGCGGTGACATTTTTCATGTGGCTGATGCACTGGATTCCCCATCCGGGGCAGCCTGTTCCCGTCTTTGAGGATATCGCCGCCGCCTTTGCCAGCGGATCGCTTGCGGTCCAGTCCATGATCGCCATCGCCATGCTCGGGATCGCCGTTTTTGCCTTTCTGAACCTCAAGCTGCTGATCTGGAACCTGCGCCGGTTCGCATCATGGCGGGCGACAGAGGGGTTTGCGACATTTTCACGAACGAATGCACAAAGTCAGGTTCTGGCGCTTCCGCTGGCGCTTGCGATGTCGGTCAATGTGCTTTTTGTACTGGGCATGGTGTTTGTCCCCGGCCTTTGGGCTGTTGTTGAATACCTCTTCCCCGCTGCGATGCTCGCCTTTCTGGCCATCGGTGCCTATGCGTTCAAACTCTATGGTGGGTTCATCGGCAGGGTGCTGACCGAAGGTGGCTTCAACTGTGCGGCCAACAATAATTTCGGACAGATCCTTCCAGCCTTTGCCTTCGCCATGGTCGGTGTTGGTCTTGCGGCCCCGGCGGCGCTGAGCACGACCCCCGCCCTGGCCGGGCTGGGTCTTGTCCTGTCGACATTTTTTCTGATGACATCAGCGTTGATTGCGACGGTCGCAATGATCCTTGGTTTCCGCGCGATGATGGAGCATGGCGCGAATGCCGAAACCGCGCCAACGCTTTCGATCATTGTTCCCCTGCTGGCAGTGCTGGGCATTCTGAGCCTGCGCCAGAGCCACGGTCTGACTGAGCATTTTGGTGCTGAGGCCAGCACGGGCGAAACGCTGCTTGTTCTGACCAAGTTCTTGTCGGTTCAGGTTCTCTTTCTGCTCTTTGCAGGTCTGGTGTTGTTCCGGCAGGGCTATGCTGGCCGGTTCCTGCTTGGGCGTGAAACCTCGCCCGGCTCTTATGCGCTGGTTTGCCCCGGTGTCGGATTTGCTGTTCTGCTGCACTTC
Source organism: Paracoccaceae bacterium (assembly GCA_007128995.1). Lineage (GTDB taxonomy): Bacteria > Pseudomonadota > Alphaproteobacteria > Rhodobacterales > Rhodobacteraceae > Roseinatronobacter. The sequence continues at coordinate 8,977 of SKWJ01000183.1, read as the reverse complement.
TTCATCAACAAAGGGCTGGTCGAGGCGGGGCTGATCGCGAAATTCGGCCCGACCTTCTGGGCGTTGTCAGCAATCGCACTCTTGGCGCAACTGGCGATGATCTGGCTGGTCTTGCACCTCAATCGCCGCCACTTCGGGGCAGGCAGTCCCGCGGCTGCGGTGCCCGCTGAATAAGGAAGAAAGTCAGGTTTGCCGAACGCCGCGCCCAAGGGTGCGGCGTTGCTGTTTTGGGGCTGTGTGGTGTGTTTCTGATCGCGCGGGATGCAGGCCAAACGATGCTGGCCAGACCTTGTCTCTGTGCGAGAGCGTGTTGCCGCGATCCATCTGTCGTCCGCGAAAGTGAGGCAGCGGTTTTTCAGACAAGGTGCTCTGCCGCAGGTTGACTTGTCACACAAGGCTGCCATCGTGAAGGCTGCGCTTTTTTGCGCACTCTGGCCCTGCAGTCCTGCCGGGGCGTCCGTCATCAGGAGCGATCAGATCAATGAAGCCAAAACAGATACTTGCAGCAGCATTCTTCGCCTGTGCCGGGTTGGCGGCACAAGCCTCGACCTTTTCCAGCCCCTATACCAGTTTCTGGGCGCTGGGCGACAGTTTGACCGACAATGGCAATCTGGCCTTTTTCGCCCCCGTGATTTTCCCCAGCCCGCCCTATTTTGAAGGGCGCGTTTCCAGTGGCCCAACCTATGCCGAATACCTTGCTGCCGATTTCGAAGCACAGGGGAAACCAAATGCCAATCTTGCTTTCGCAGGGGCGCAGGCTGTCACCAATACTGATGATGTTCCCGATTTGTTTGCACAGGTCTTCGCCCCGTTCGCGCTTTACCCGGATGGGCAAGCGGGTCTTGTCTCGCGCGCCGCGCAGTTCGGGGAACGTCCTTTGGTTTCGCTGTTTTTCGGGTCAAATGATGTGTTGTCGGCTTTCTCTGCCGGGGAAGACCCGATCAATGCCGCATCTGCAGCCGCGGCTGAGTTGCTATTTGTCGTCAACCAGCTTGCTGGCTTCGGGATTAGCGACTTCCTCATTCTGGGATTGCCTGATTTCGCCCTCATTCCACGGCTGAATGGCGCACCCGAGCCAGTGCGCGCGCTGGCCAGCGCTGCGGCCCTGACCTTTGACAGCGCTGTGACGACAGGTATCGGCGCACTGCCTGCGCATGTTGCGGTTACGCAGATCGACATCTTCTCGGCCCTGCGCAATATTGTCGGCGACCCCGATGTCTTGGGGCTGACCAATGTGACCGACAGTTGCCTTGGTGTGATCAGCAACTGCGAAAACCCGGCAAGCTTTGCCTTTTTTGACGATATTCACCCCAGCGGGACAGTACATCTGGCCCTTGCCAATGCAACGCGTGCGGCGTTCGCACCGATCCCCTTGCCAGCGGCTGGCTGGGGTTTGCTGGTCGCACTCGCAAGCCTTGGTGCGCTGGGCTATCGTCGCCGCGCAGAGGACAACGGGGTCTGAACCAGCGCCAGAGTTAGGAGCATTCCGACTGTTGCGGCGTTGTGATATCGATCTTGGCCCGGGGTGCCTGGACCCGGGCCAGTACGTTCAAGTCACTGATGTATGCCAGCGAGATCAGCCTCGGCAGGCTGGGAACAGTGGCACTTCGGAACCAGGGCGGCTCTGATCCAGATAAAAGGCTTGCTTTTCGCGAAATTGGTAATATTATTTTACCAATACCAAGGGGAGGGTGCGTCCATGGAAATGCCGAAACCAAATGCGCAGGTCTTGTCCAAGCGCGACCGCGTCCTGGCGCGGTTATCCGCCGTTGTTGCGCCCGCAGCGCTGATTTCGGACGAGGCGGAACGCAGGGCCTATGAATGTGACGCGCTGACGGCCTATCGCTGCATCCCGATGGCGGTGGTCTTGCCCGAAACGACCGAGGAAGTCGCGGCCATTCTGCGCATCTGCCATGAAGAAGGGGTCCCGGTCGTGCCGCGCGGGGCGGGCACGTCACTGGCAGGAGGGGCGCTGCCGTCAGAGGATTCGATCATCCTTGGTGTCGCGCGGATGCGCGACGTTCTGGAGGTGAATTATCCGGACCGCTACATCCGCGTGCAAACCGGCATGACCAATCTTTCGGTCACGAGCGAGGTTGAAGGGGATGGCTTTTTCTACGCGCCGGACCCGTCAAGTCAGCTTGCCTGCGCTATCGCCGGAAACATTGCCATGAATTCCGGCGGCGCGCATTGCCTGAAATACGGCGTGACGACGAATAACCTGCTGGGCGTGACTGTCGTGCTGATGGATGGGACTGTGCTGGACCTCGGTGGCGCGCATCCGGATGCGGCGGGTTATGACCTGCTGGGTGTGATCTGCGGATCGGAAGGCCAGCTTGGTGTCGTGACCGAAGCGACATTGCGCATTCTGCCAAAACCCGAAGGTGCCCGCCCTGTGCTGATCGGATTTGACAGCAATGAGGTGGCAGGGGCCTGTGTGTCCGACATCATCAAGGCAGGTGTGCTGCCCGTTGCAATCGAATTCATGGATCGTCCCTGTATCCGTGCCTGCGAGGATTTCGCGAAAGCTGGTTATCCCGATTGCGAGGCGCTCTTGATCGTAGAGGTTGAGGGGTCAGCGGCCGAGATTGACGAACAACTGGCGCTGATCAAGGCCATTGCCCAACGCCATGACCCGGTAGAATTTCGCGAGAGCAAATCGGAAGACGAAAGCAAGAAGATCTGGCTGGGGCGCAAATCAGCTTTCGGGGCTATGGGACAGATCAATGATTACATGTGCCTTGATGGCACCATCCCTGTGTCATCGCTGCCCTTCGTCTTGCGGCGAATTGGAGAAATGTCGAAGGAATTCGGTCTGGACGTTGCCAATGTGTTTCACGCGGGTGACGGGAACATGCACCCGCTGATCCTGTTTGACGCGAACAAGCCCGGCGATCTGGAACTGTGCGAAGAATTTGGCGCCGAGATCCTGAAGCTCTGCGTCGAGGCGGGGGGCTGCCTGACCGGCGAACATGGGGTCGGCATCGAGAAGCGCGATCTGATGCATGTGCAATTCGCGCCAGATGATCTGGAGGCGCAGATGCGTGTGAAGGACGTGTTTGATCCCGGTTGGCTGCTGAACCCCGCAAAGGTGTTTCCGCTGGATGCGAGCGCCGCGCGGCGCGTCGCCTGACAGGGCGGCACCCGCTTGTCAGTGCGCCCGCACTGAGTGATCCCCAGACAGCTGGGCAATAATGATCTGAGAACAGAAAAGGACGGTGGCAGATGCGCCCTGCTACGGAAGCAGAACTTGCAGAGATGATACATGCGGCACGCGGTCCCTTGCGGATCCGGGGCGGTGGGACGCGCGATATCGGAAAGCCTGTCGCGGGAGAGCTGATCAGCAGTGCGGGCATGTGCGGGATATCCCTGTACGAGCCGGGTGCGCTGACGCTGGTCGCGGGCGCAGGCACGCCTGTCGCCGAGATCGACGCGGCCCTGGCTTCGGAGGGGCAGCGCCTGCCTTTCGAGCCCATGGATATGCGGGCCCTTCTGAGAACCGAGGGCGTGCCGACTGTGGGCGGAATGGTGGCCGCCAATGCATCCGGCCCGCGCCGCGTACAGGCCGGGGCATGCCGCGACAGTCTGATCGGTGTGCGCTTTGTCGATGGGTCTGGCGCGATCATCAAGAATGGCGGGCGCGTGATGAAGAATGTCACAGGCTATGATCTTGTGAAACTGCTGGCCGGAAGCTGGGGCACGCTTGGGGTGTTGAGTGAATGCGCGTTCAAGCTCTTGCCGCAGCCCGAGACCGAAGCAACGATCATGACGCCAGCCATGTCTGCGGCAGAAGCTGTTGCGCTGATGTCGCAAGCTCTTGGCACACCGTTTGAGGTCAATGGCGCGGCACGCACGGCGGACGGGCGTGTGGCCTTGCGCATTGAAGGGTTCGCCCAGCAGGTGCGCTATCGTCAATCGGCACTGATCACGGCGCTCGGTGGCGACTGGGAGGCGCTGGAGGCCGAGGACAGCGCGGCGCTCTGGCGCGAGATCCGCGATGTGGCTGCCTTCGGGCCGCGTCCGGGTGATGTTTGGCGCGTCTGTGTCAAACCATCGGATGCGCCAGAGATGATCGCACGGGCCGGGGGGGCGGTTGTCATGGACTGGGGCGGCGGATTGAACTGGCTGCTTGTGCCCGAGGGAACGGATCTGCGGGCCCGTCTTGGCACGTTTGCAGGCCATGCAACACTTATCCGTGCGTCCGAGGCGACACGCGCGACCCTGCCTGTGTTCCAGCCCGAACCGGCCCCGCTGACAAAGATTGCCAAAGGGTTGCGTGCGCAGTTTGACCCCCGCGGGATCTTGAACCCCGGCTTGATGGGATAGAGAGAATGCAGACAACTTTCACACCCGAGCAGTTGACAGACCCTGCGATCCAGCGCTCCAACGAGGTGCTCAGGACATGTGTCCATTGCGGGTTTTGTACAGCCACCTGTCCCACATATCAGATACTTGGCGATGAACTCGACAGTCCGCGCGGGCGCATCTATCTGATCAAGGACATGCTGGAAAAGGGGCGCCCCGCCGATGAAAAAACTGTCAAGCATATCGATCGCTGTCTGTCCTGTCTGGCATGTATGACAACCTGTCCATCGGGGGTGCATTACATGCATCTGGTGGATCACGCCCGCGAATATATTGAACAAACCTACAAACGGCCCTTGTCAGATCGGGTGTTGCGCTGGGTCCTTGCGCGCATTCTGCCCTATCCGACGCGGTTTCGCTTGGCCTTGCTGGGTGCCAAGATCGGGCGCCCCTTCAAGCGTCTGATGCCCGATGCCCGTTTGCGTGCCATGCTCGAGATGGCACCGAAGCATATTCCGCCGGTCAGCCGCAACGATGACCCGCAGGTCTTTGCCCCGCAAGGCGCGCGCAAGATGCGTGTGGCGTTGATGACAGGCTGTGCGCAACGCGCGCTGAATACTGATATCAACGATGCAACCATCCGGTTGTTGCGCCGTCTGGGGGCGGAAGTGGTGATTGCCGAAGGCCAGGGATGTTGCGGCGCGCTGACCCATCACATGGGAAAGAGCGCCGAAAGCCACGCGGCCGCCGCCAGGAATATTCGTGCATGGTGGCGCGAAATGCAGTCTGGCGGGCTGGATGCAATTGTCATCAACACATCGGGGTGCGGCACGACAGTCAAGGATTACGGCCATATGTTCCGCAACGATCCGCTGGCCGAGCAAGCCCGTGCGGTCAGTGCTATCGGGAAGGATGTCAGCGAGGTGCTCATGACGCTTGATCTGCCCCAAGCTGCACGCCGGGACATGACGATTGCGTATCATGCGGCCTGTTCGCTGCAGCATGGCCAGCAGATAAAAACCTTTCCCAAGGATCTTCTGAAGCGGGTCGGCTTTGAGGTGGTGGAGCCACGCGACAGCCATCTGTGCTGCGGATCTGCCGGCACCTACAATCTGATGCAGCCCGAGATTTCCTCTCAGTTGAGGGCGCGCAAGATCGATACATTAGAGGCCAGATCCCCCGATGTGATTGCCGCGGGAAATATCGGCTGCATGATGCAGATCGGCTCTGGAACGCGCATCCCGGTTGTCCACACGGTGGAATTGCTGGATTGGGCGACAGGGGGGCCAAAACCCCGCGCACTTGATGAGCTTGGCGATGTTCCAAAGCTTCGGTAGCGACACAGAGTGATCACATCCATGTGAGACCCTGGCGTGGGGCGCGGAAAGATCAGTGCAGGGTCCCTTGAAACGTGCGGGCCGTTTCCCCAAATCAGTTCTGTATCGGATGCCGCTTCAGGGTTCGATACGGCACTTACGGCGCCTGTCCCTGAGGAAGGCGCCACAACCTGTATCGCTTCTGAATGGAGGATGCCTATGCGTCGTTTTGATCCAGCCCCCCTTTACCGTGCAACGATCGGCTTTGACCGCATGGCCGACATGCTGGACCGCGTGCTGGCAACTGACCTGCAAGCGCCAAGCTACCCCCCTTACAATATTGAACGCACAGCCGAGAACGCCTATCGCATTTCGATCGCAGTCGCTGGCTTTTCCGCCGATGACTTGAGCGTCGATGTGAAGGAAAGCGCGCTTGTGGTCACGGGCCGCTCTTCGGATGATGACAGCAACCGCGAGTTCCTGCATCGTGGTATCGCAACCCGCGCCTTTGAACGGCGCTTCCACCTTGCAGATCATGTGCGGGTGATGCGCGCCCATCATGCAGATGGAATGCTGCATATCGAACTGGCGCGCGAACTGCCAGAGGCGCTCAAACCGCGTCGCATTGAAATCGGGACGTCTGGCCCGGCGCGGATTGCCGAAACGGTAGACAGCGCACCGACACAGGCCGCCTGATCTATCTCTATTTGGCAACTCGGGCGCTCTCTGCCGAGAGCGCCCATTACCATTTACGCGTGATTGCAAGCCTGACAACTTGCATGCGACCGATGTAAACAGCAATTGTGAAGGAGAGGTAAAGTCAGGGCCGCTTCGGCGGGATTGCTACAATCTGATGGCAGAAATCAGCCTTCCGTAATCAGCTTCGCCCTGATGCACCGACCTTCGGTAGGAATAGAACCGGCCGGGTTCGCGATAGGTGCAGTGACCGATCCAGCAGGCATCTTCCACCCCGGCGGTCCGCAAACGGAAAACCCCGAAGCCCGGCAAGTCGAACAGGTATTTACCCTCCTCGCCGGAAGCAAAAAAACGGGCATATTCCGGATCAGAGTCAAGAAAGCTTTCCAGAAATTCCTGACCAACCTCATAAGCACTCTGGCTGATACAAGGGCCGATCACGGCCCGGATGCGTGATCGCTTTGCGCCAAGGCTTTCCATAGCGTCGAGGGTGTTTTCAAGAATACCCGCCAAGGCACCCCGCCAGCCAGCATGGGCCGCACCGATGATCCCGCGCTCGATATCTGCAAAAAGCACCGGCTGGCAATCGGCCGTCAGGATGGCAAGGGCCAGATCTGGCTGCGCCGTAACCATCGCATCGGCCTGTAGGGTGCTGGTGTTCAAATCTGGCGCGTCAAGGGTGACGACATCCGCAGAATGGGTCTGGTGCAGTGTCACGAGCGCGTGTTCAGCAACCTGCATGGCCGCTGCGGCACGGGCGCGATTCACCCTGACGCTGTCGCTTTGATCAGATGATCCGGGACCGCAATTCAGACCGGAAAAGATGCCCGAGGACGCACCCCCGCACCGGGTGAAAAACCCGTGGCGCAGCGGTGACAGGCTATCCGATGTCAGAATCTCGAGTGTCATCCATCCAATCCGGGCAGCGTGGGGGCAGTGGGTTGCACCAACCCCATCACCTTGAATAGGTGGCCCATTTCTTCGGCATGCGTCAAGCGGCGATACGCATTTTGATGCAATTGCAGCGCGGGGCCAGAAAGGTTTTGTGCAAGTTGCGCGGCACGCATCTCCAATCCGAGACGCCGAAGAAACGCGCCTTGCGGCGTCAGCGGTGACGCCCGCAATGGCGCAGAGGCGCGCGCCAGCGCCTCGAAATCGACATGTGCTGTCAGGTCTGCCTCTCCCGGATGGGCGAGCGGATCGTCATAGGCATGTTGGCGCATCGCCTGCAGGGTATCGCCGCGGCTGCGCCAGTCGCCATAATCTATGATCAATGCAACCCCGCCAAATGTTTTGATGCGCGTCTGCAGCGCCTCCATGACCGGCAGCGCCGGCGCGCAGAGTTCCACCATCATGCCGTCAGACGTATCCGGCAGTCTGTGGGAAAGCGCTGCAAGGTGGGCAGGCGGGGTCAGTCCGAAACACAAGTCGCCATCTTTTGCAGCCACAACCCGCTCTGCCCAGCCATCGCCGATACGCATGAATTGGCGGATCGGCAGCGCGTCGAAAAATTCGTTTGCTATCAGGTAGAGGGGCTGATCGGGCAGGGCATCGGCACTTTGGTGGAACATGGGCGCATAAGCCGCCAGCCGGTCAGCCTGAATCTGTTGCAGGACGGGGCTCGCCTCGACAAGGTGCAGCTGAAGGCTGGCGTGAAAGCCGGGGATTTTTTGCGTCGCGCGCAGCATATCGGCCATAAGGGTTCCGCGCCCAGGCCCCAACTCGGCAAGGGTGAAAGGGGCCGGGCTGCCCTGTTCCAGCCAGACCTGCGCCATGAACAGCCCGAGCAGTTCGCCAAACATCTGGCTTACCTCGGGCGCGGTAATGAAATCTCCGCCAGTGCCAAACGGGTCGCGGCTTGGATAATAGCCATATTTCGGGTGCAGCAGGCAGAGCGTCATGTATTCTGCCACGGAAATCGGGCCCTGCGCTGTGATCTGACGTAGCAGGATAGACTTCAGTGCCGTCATGCGCGCCTGCGCCATGCAAGGATCAACAAGCCCCCGAGGATCATCGGAACGGACAGAAGCTGTCCCATGCTCAGCCCGACAAAGCCGATGCTTACGACATGGCCGAGTGGGTTATCCGGCGTGATGAATTGCGCATCCGCCTGCCGGAAAAACTCGACAAACCCGCGCGACAGACCGTATCCGATCAGGAACACGGCCGTCACAAGACCCGGAGTGCGCAATGCGCCTTTGCGCCAGGTCAGGAAGGCCAGAACCGCGAACAGGACAGCCCCTTCGAGAAGCGCCTCGTAAAGCTGCGTCGGATGACGCGCACAATAGAGTCCGGGCCAGTCCCAAGGACAGGTTTGCGCGCTCTGGCCGGGAAAGATCACGCCCCAGGGCTGCAATGTCGGCCTGCCCCAAAGTTCGGCATTGATGAAATTCGCAACCCGCCCAAGGCCGATCCCGATCGGTGCGACCAATGCCACGGCATCCGCCATTGGCAAGACTGGCACATCGTGGCGCCAGCAGAACAGAAGGCCCGCCGCCAGTACACCGCCCATGCCGCCATGGAACGACATTCCGCCCTCCCAGACACGCAATATCTCCCCCGGGTTCGACAGGTAGTATCCGGGCTGGTAAAACAGCACGAATCCAAGTCGTCCGCCAAGGATCACTCCGATGATGACATAGGTCAGCAGCGTTTCGATG
>SKWJ01000219.1 GCA_007128995.1 Paracoccaceae bacterium | reverse complement strand
TGATCGAGGCGGTAAAAGGTGATCGCGAAAGACTGACGTCCGAAGCCGCAGACGTCCTTTATCATTTGCTGGTGATGTGCGCTGCACGCGGCGTGACCCTGTCCGAGATAGAGGCCGAGTTAACGCGGCGCGAGGGTGTATCGGGACTGGATGAAAAGGCCGCCCGACCGCGCTGAGCAGCCCTTGCCCTGCCTGCCGCCCGAAGTATAAATATCACATGTTAACCAATTCCAGAGGCGTGGCCCATGAATGACTGGCTTCTTTCGCTTGTCGGCACGCCGGAAGGGGCGCGGCTGGCGACGGTGCTGGCACTGATCGCCGCCCTTGCGCATGCGGTGTTTGGCGCGCTGCAAAAAGGCGCGCATGACCCATGGCTTTCGCGTGGCTCAATTGATCTTGCACTTGTCGTCATGTCCGCGCCAGTGGCCCTTTTTGTCTTCGGCCCTCCACCAGCACATATGTGGCCGGTTCTGCTGGGCGTGGTGATCATCCACTTCATCTACAAGCTGGCAATGGCACTGGCCTATGAGAAAGCGGCCTTCACAGTTGTTTACCCAGTCGTGCGCGGCACAGGGCCGCTGCTGACAGTGATTGCCGCCATTCTGCTGTTCGGCGAGGCCTACTCAGCCTTGCAATGGCTGGGCGTGGCGTGTTTGTCAGGTGGTATTCTGCTGCTCGCGTTGCGAAACCTGTCAGAGGAGAAAGTCGACCTGAGGGCCCTGAAGATCGGGCTGATCTGGGCTTTGGCAGGTGGGGTCATGGTCGCTGTCTATACCACCTATGATGCTTGGGCGATCCGACTTTCAGGCGATCCGCTGGGTTTTCTGGCGTGGTTTTTCTTCCTGTCCTCGGTTGATTTCGTAATCCTGTCGGGGCTGCGGTATCGGGCGATGGACCACCGTCCGCGCGCATGGCCCCTGCTTTTGCGGGGATTCACAGGCGGGCTGATTGCCTATATCAGTTTTGGCGCGGTGATGGTGGCGACCCTGATCGGCAAGGTCGGAGAGGCGGCTGTCTTGCGTGAAACTTCGACCGTCTTTGCCGCGCTGATCGGCTGGTTCATCCTCAAGGAACGGGTGGGACCTCGCAAACTGGCGCTGATGTGCATGATTGCTCTTGGGGCGGTGATCGTCGAATTCGGAGGCTGAGGCCGAGGCGCGGCGTCCAGTCACGCGGGCGGTTTGTCACCTTGTGCCGGGCCTATGCGCTTTGCGATCAGGGCGCGCGAAGGCGCCCGATCTCCGATTTGACAGGCATCAAGATAGGCTTGCGTGGCGCGTGCAGCGCTATCGGTATCGGCTGCGTGCACATGCGCAAGCACTGTGCCGGGTCGCACGTCTGCGCCCTCGGGCAGGATATCCGAAAAGCCGACGCGCGGATCAATCCGGTCTGACGGCTGTCTGCGTCCGCCCCCCAGACTAATGACGGCGAGTCCCAGCGCGCGGGTGTCGAACCCGGACACCACGCCATCGCGCGGCGCAATGACCGGCTGGATTACCGGCGCAGATGGCAAGTGGCGTTCGGGGGCCTCGAGCAGGTCGACCGGACCGCCAAGGCTGGCCACCATCTTGCCAAAACACTCTGCAGCCGCCCCTGAAACCAGCGCCTGTTCCAATGCCAATTCACCGGCCCGCAAATTTGCAGCAAGTCCGGCCTGCACCAACCCTTCGGCGCCCAAAGCCAGTGTCACCTGCCAGAGCCGCTCATGGCGCGCGCGGCCGGCAAGAAGATCAAGCGCCACCTGAACCTCAAGCGCATTACCGGCCGCCGGGGCCAGCGGCGCATTCATATCTGTCAAAAGGGCGACAGTCCGACAGCCCGCGCCATTTCCGACTGCGACCAACGCATGCGCAAGCCCCTCTGCTGCATCAAGATCTGCCATGAACGCGCCATTGCCATATTTCACATCCAGCACCAGCGCATCCAGTCCGGCAGCAAGCTTTTTTGACAAGATCGAGGCCGTGATCAGATCGCGCGACTCAACGGTCGCGGTGACGTCGCGCACGGCATAGAACCGTCGATCCGCAGGCGCGAGTTCGCCAGTCTGCCCGATGATCGCACAGCCAACCTGCGCAACAAGGCGGCGCAAATGATCTGCATCTGGCGCGGCATCATAGCCGGGGATCGCTTCCAGTTTGTCCAGCGTCCCGCCGGTATGGCCAAGGCCGCGCCCCGAAATCATCGGAACCACTGCCCCGCATACGGCCAGCGCAGGGGCCAGCACAAGGGAGACCGTATCGCCAATGCCGCCTGTGGAATGCTTGTCCAGAACCGGACCTTGATCCCAACTTAGCACTGCCCCGGAATCGCGCATGCATTCTGTCAGACAGACGCGCTCTGAAAGGGTCATTCCCTTGAGCACCACGGCCATTGCAAATGCACCAAGTTGTGCATCGCCCAGCTTGCCGGACGTGATGCCCGCGACAAGTTCTGCGATCTCGGGGCGCGTCAGCTCTGCGCCGTCACGCTTCCTGCGTATCAATTCCTGATAGAGCATCCCTTCGCCCTCTCGTAATGATGAAGCCTTGCCTTTCTGCGCTTCAAAGGCAAGGATTTCATCGTCAGAGCGAGGCCACATGATCGAGACACGCATAGCCCAGAGTTTTACCCGCCAAAGCATGATGACAAGCCTGCAAGCAAGCCTGGTGCTGGCAAGGGACGGGCAGTGCCTGATCCGTGCGCCGCTGCTTGATGCGTTTCGTCAACAGCACGGTGCGGCCCATGCCGGGGTTGCCTTCGCGCTTGGCGATTCGGCGGCAGGATATGCTGCGCTGACCCAGTTGCCCGAAGGGCAGGACGTCATGACAGTCGAGATGAAGATAAATCTTCTTGCGCCAGCACTGGGGGACACTGTCGAGGCGATGGGCAATGTCATGCGCAGCGGACGAAGGCTGAGTGTCGTGCGTGCAGAGGTCGTGGTTATCCGGGACACGGTGCGCAAGACCGTCGCCCTGCTTCAGGGAACGATGATCGGAGTGGCGTGAACTGTCGCGGCAGACATGGCTGGACAATGCCAGCACCACAAAATAGGACACATGTTCAACAACTCGGACATGTGCCATGCCTTCACGCCCCACATTTGGAAACTGGATCGGTCTGATCGCCCTTGGGCTGATCTGGGGGGCGTCGTTTCTGGGGGTAGCAGTCGCGCTGGAAGGGTTCGGGCCAGTCTGGGTGGCCGCAGGGCGCATTCTGATCGGGGCGCTGACATTGTCAGCCATCGCCTTCGCGATGGGCGTGCGCCTGCCCCTCTCGCGCGGGGTATTTGTCTTTGCCGCTGCCATGGGTGTGTTTTCAAATGCGCTGCCATTTTTCCTTCTCAGCTGGTCGCAGCAGCATGTCACCTCTGGCTTTGCTGGGATCACCATGTCCTCGATCCCGCTTTTTGTTATCGGTTTTGCGCATTTTCTGCTGCCAGGCGAAGGGCTCACGCAGGCCAAGACGATAGGTTTTGCGCTTGGACTTGCGGGCGTCGCCGTTCTGATCGGGCCTGATATCCTGACGGCCACTGGTTCGGAATTCGAAACGCTGGCCCGGCTTGGATGCCTTGCCGCTGCCCTCAGTTACGCAGTTGGGGCAATCGTGACGCGTGCCTGCCCAGACGTGCACCCGGTCGGATTCGGGGTCCTTGCACTCTGGGTGGCGACGGCAATCATGCTGCCAGCGGCGATCCTGAGCGAAGGCGTGCCGTCCATGCCCGAGATCCGACCCCTGCTTGCCCTGCTCTATCTCGGGTTGCTGCCGACGGGCTACGCAACCTATCTTCTGGTCGGGATTATTCGCAGTGCCGGACCAAGCTTCCTGAGCCAAGTGAATTATCATGTGCCAGTCTGGTCCGTGTTGCTGGGGGTTCTGGTCTTGAACGAGGCACTTCCGGGTCGCTTCGTGCTGGCCTTGGCGATCATCATCGCAGGATTGATGCTCGCGCGACGCACCCCCCTTCGCATGCAGGCCGCCCGCTGATAATCTGTGCCCATGTGTGGACGATTTGCCATTACATTGCCCGATGATGCGATGGCGCGGGCCTTTGCTGCCACCCCGGCCAACGACCTGCCGCCGGGCCCGCGCTTCAATGTCTGCCCAACCACGCCCGTTGCCTGCGTCACCAGCCGCGATGGGACACGCCAAATCGGACCGATGCGCTGGGGCTTTCTGCCACGGTGGTACAAGGCCGAGACTGGCGTGCCGCTGCTGATCAATGCGCGCGCTGAAACACTTGCCACCAAACCCGCCTTTGCCGAAGCCGCCCGGCTGAGGCGTTGCCTGATCCCGGCTTCGGGGTTCTTCGAATGGACAAAAGGGAAAGACGGTAGCCGTCTTCCGTGGTATATCTTTCCATCACAAGGCGAAATGCTCGCTTTCGCAGGGATCTGGCAGATATGGGAACATGAAGGGCGCCGACACGTGACCTGTGCTATTGTCACCTGTGCTGCAAACAGCCGTATCGCCGCGATCCATCACCGGATGCCAGTTATCGTTCCGCCGGAAGATTGGGCTTTGTGGCTGGGAGAGGCCGGGCATGGTGCGGCAAGATTGATGAAACCCGCCCCAGATACCGCGCTGCAATTCCACCGTGTTCACACCCGGGTCAACGCAAACCGCGCGGATGGTCCCGATCTGCTTGCCCCGCTTTCACCCGAAGCCTGATACCGCGATACGGAAGGCCATGGATCATCCGGACAGATCCGCGCTATTAATATTTCCTGAGCAATGAACCAACCGAACAGGCACGCCCCCCGAAGATGACACGCTTTGCCCCGCAGTTGCAACTTGGCCTGATCCTCGTCCTGCTGACGGCCGCCTTTCTGGCCAGCGCCGACTTTCAACAGATCGCGGCAGGTGTCGCCATGTTTCTTTTGGGGATGATCATGCTGGAGGACGGGTTCAAAGGGCTGGGGGGGTCGGTTCTGGAACGTCTGCTTGCAAATGCGACCAGCAGTCTGCCGCGCGCCATGGGGTTCGGGATTATTGCGACTGCTGTGACGCAATCCTCGTCGCTTGTTTCTGTCATTGCCATTTCGTTTCTCAGTGCCGGGCTGATTTCACTGGCAGCCGGGCTCGGGATCATCTTCGGCGCAAATCTCGGAACAACGACAGGGGCATGGCTGATCGCTGGCATTGGCGTCAAGGTCGATATCGCCGCCTACGCCATGCCCATGCTGGCTTTCGGGGCCGTGCTGATGTTCCAGCGTGGCCCCGCCCTGCGCGGGTCAGGCCAGGTTCTCCTCGGGATCGGCCTGATCTTTCTGGGAATTTCCTTCATCAAAGATGGGTTTGACGCTTTCAGCGCGCAGTTTGACCTGACCCGCCTTGCGCTTACCGGGATTGTCGGGCTGCTGGTCTACACGGCGCTTGGGACAGTGGCGACTGTCGTCATGCAATCCAGCCATGCGACCATGCTTCTTGTCATCACGGCCCTTGCCACCGGACAAGTCAGCTATGACAATGCGCTTGCTGTTGCGATTGGCGGGAATATCGGCACGACGGTAACCGCGTTGATCGGCGCAGCGTCAGCGAATTATCAGGGCAAGCGGCTTGCACTGGGCCATCTTGTGTTCAATCTTGCAACGGCAGTCACTGCGCTTGTACTGATTGTTCCCCTGCGCGAAGCTGTGGACTTGATCAGCGATGCGCTTGGAATTGGTGCACAGGATTTTGCATTGCGGCTGGCTGTGTTCCACACGCTTTTCAACTTGCTGGGGATCGCGCTTATGGTGCCGTTGATGGCACGGCTGATCACCTTCCTGGAGCGTCGCTTTGCACCGCCCGCGTCTGATGTCAGCAAGCCGCGGTTCATCAATGCCGATCTGGGCGCGTTTCCAGCGACCATTCTTGCTGCAATGCGCAATGAGCTGCGCCATCTTCAGAAAAACACGACCGAACTTGTTTGCGCGGGCCTGAACCTGCGGCTGGATGATCTTATGCAATCCAAGGACATAGCTTTGACCGTCGCACGCGCGCGAGACCCGATCCGGCTGGATTACGCTGCGCGCTATCATGACAAGATCAAGACGCTGCATGCAGCGATTGTGGACTTTGCCGCGCAGAAATCCACCCTGCCCTTGCCCGCTCCTGCGCTGACCCATCTACAGGAATTGCGCGATGCTTCAGGCGCACTGGTGCGCGCGGTCAAGGCTGTGAAACATATGCGCGAGAATACCCAGCGGTTCACCACCCAAGACACCGGGGCAATGCAAATCCTGTATGACAGCTTGCGCGCCGAGATTGCAGAGATTGTTGTCGCCATCGAAACGCTCGAAGAAAGCCCCGCAGGGGCGCGGTCGTCGCTATGGATAGAAGAAGAGCGGCGCGCGCTTGAGGCAAGCACCCAGCACGCACGGCGCAATGTCGAAGCCGCCCTTCAAACCCGAAGGATCACACCCGCCGACGCAACGTCTTTTCTGAATGATTCGGGTTATGCATATGAGGCGATGCGCGCGTTTCTGGAAGCCGCCCAATTGGCCAATCGGCCCGAGGACAAGGCACAGGCCGAGATCGAGCGCCTGCTGGAACTTGACGACGACGAGCTGGAGAAAGACACGGACATCACGTCATGAGAGCGTTACATTTACCTGCGAACATCTGTGACGCTCAGGAGGTTCGGGAGAGGGAAGATGGCGCATGAAAAGCTTGCCGAGAAGCTGGGCGACTATTTTGCGCGTCTTGGGGCTGGAAAGGCCCACAAGATCAAGCGCAGCGATGTCGAGCGCGTGTTGAAGAAGTTGCACGCGCGGCGCCAGAAACTGGTCGATGATGCAGCTCTCAAGCCCGAGCAATCTGCGCGACTGGCGCAAAAGATCAGTTCTGCAGACACCCTTATTGCGCGGGCGGAATGGTTATTGGCAGAGCTGTCGGAGAAGGCGCCATCTGATACCGCGCCCTCCTCGCCCAAGCAGGATTGACGGCCCCATCCCGCCCGGGTAGCGCTGGCCCTGCAGTTTATTCGGGAAAGCAGCAGGATGCAGGACAGTGGCGGTGCGGACAGGCTGGAGCGGTGCAAGCAGCTTCTGGGTGAGCTGGTTGCCTTCCCCTCTGTTTCGGCAGATGGCAACAGGGCAATTACCGAGCATCTGGCGGAATTGCTGGAACAAGCGGGCGCACGCCTCTGGCTGGAACCGGATGCCACGGGCGAAAAGCTGAACCTCTTTGCCACCATTGGACCCGATGGTCCCGGCGGTGTCGTGCTCTCTGGCCATACAGATGTCGTTCCTGTGGCCGATCAACCCTGGAGCACCAAGCCGTTCCAGATGGTGGAACAGGCGGGCCGCTTGTATGGTCGCGGGACATGCGACATGAAGGGCTTTATCGCCGCATGCGTGACGATGGCCCCGGAATATGCGCGCAGGTCGCTGGCAGTGCCGATACATTTTGCCTTCACCTATGACGAAGAGATCGGGTGTTTCGGAGCGCAGGCGCTGACCGAATCCCTTCAGCAACGTGGCTTGCAACCCGCCGCCGCGATCATTGGTGAGCCGTCGATGATGCAGGTGATCGACGGACACAAAGGTTGCTTTGAATACACCACCCGGATCACTGGACTGGAAGGACACGGATCAAATCCGGATCTGGGTGTGAATGCAGTCGAATATGCCGCCCGCTTCGCACTCGCATTGGTGGCTCTGCGCGAAAAGCTGAAACTGCGCGCACCGGCCGAGTGTCCTTTCGATCCGCCTTTCACAACCATCAACCCCGGCATGCTCTCGGGCGGTCTTGTGCATAATGTTATCCCGGGTACAGCGCGACTGGATTGGGAAATGCGCCCTGTCCAGCCAGAGGATGCAGCTTTCGTGAAGGCAGAGCTTGACCGCCTGATCACAGAGGAATGGCTTCCCGCCATGCGCGCTGTGCATCCAGACGCCGATATACGCACCGAAACTGTTGCCGAGGTTCTGGGTCTGACACGCGAATCTGACAACGCGGCGCGCGCGTTGGCTATGGAACTGACCGGCGCGAATGGCGCTGGCCTTGTCCCCTTCGGCACTGAAGCAGGCCTGTTTCAAGCGATCGGAATCCCTGCGGTCATTTGCGGACCCGGTGCGATTGCGCAGGCACACAAGCCCGACGAATATCTGACCCTCGACCAGCTTTCCGCCTGCTTGCATTTCCTGGACCGGCTTGGAAAGCGGCTTGAACGACCGCTTGCACCCTCTATCGCTTGACCGTCACAATTCTTCGCCACTCAACCGGCGGCCAAGAACGCGCCCAACTGCCAACGAAATTTCGCTGAAAACAGCGTCAAAGGCGCGAAACATTGCCCGGTTGAAAGCCTTTGCGAGAGGTGTCGAAACATAGGCGATATAGGCCTCCAGATCTGCATCGCTGAGCGGCTGATACGACATCAGGAAGTAGGATTCGATCCAGTCCTCGATCTCGACACGGATCGCAGGTTCCTGCATCCAGACCATCTGCAACATGTCCTCAGCCACAAGTTCCATCAAGGCGTTTTCCGCAAACAAGCCCTGATAATATGCAAGGCTTGTGTTCATCCCCAATGATACGTTCAATTCGATCAGATCATTGGCCGCAACCCGGGCGCGGACCAGATCCAGACGCGCGGCCCTCGCATCCGTTGCATCTGATCTGCGCGCATCATCAAGGGCCATGCGCGCCACTTCGTCCACCTCTTCTTCCAGAAGCGCGCGACGCGCCGATATTTCAAGTTGCAAAACCTCGCGCCCAAGCTCTGTCCCTGCAAACTCCAGTGCATCTTCAACCACGTCACCTGCACCCTCCAGTTCTGCCATGAGCGCGGCCAGGAAGTCTGCATGCATCCGCTCTGCATCGTAAATCTGGCCAACTGCGCGCGTGAAATCGGTCAGGGTACGGCCTTGCAACGCATCGGCACCATCCGCAAGAACAGATTGCCGCCCTTCTTCGGCCATGATCTCGAACAGTTCAGGCAGCAGATACGCGCGCGACAAAGCGTCCGACGCGACGGCCCGCAAGGGGAACAGCACAAGAAGCAGTAGCACCAGCAAGCTGGCCGGAAGTCTGAACACTCGGATGGGCATGATCACGCTCGAACTTTGGGTATTTGATCTAACATACCGCACAGCACGCGACAGGCCAGACACAATTCTGCGTGGGCGAACCTACCCTTCACTCTGCCCGGTTGACCGAAGTGCAGACCAAGCAGGCAGATCCGCATGCTGCGCAAGCACTTCCTGCAACAGTTCGGGCAGATCGGTAATGATTCCGTCCACGCCCATGGCGATCATCGCGCGCATATCCCCCGGGTCATTGACGGTCCAGACATTTACCGCAAGACCCAGCGCATGGGCTTGTGCCACCTCCTCTGAGGTGACATCCTTGTGATATGGACACCAGCACCGCGCCCCCTGCGCAGCAATCAACCGAGGCAGATTGCCATCATAGGCGGCAAGCGAAAGCCTATCCATCCAGGGGGACCCTTCAAAGATCGTATGTTCGGGCGCAAGTTTCACCAGGCTGAGATATGCACGGTCGATATCAGGCGCGACACGTCGCAATTCCGACAACACACGCCAGTCGAAGGACGAAATCAGCGCCTGCCCACGCAAGCCTGACTGATCAAGCGCCCTTACGACATTCGCAACAAGTACCGCTGGCGAGTCACCCAGATCTGAGCGGTGCGCATAGGATTTGATCTCGATATTCAGAATAAGCGGGCTGTCCTGCTGCGCCCATTCAAGAACCTCTTGCAATGTCGGTATGCGCGCCCCATCCACGGCAGCCTGTGCAGGGTAGCGTGTGCCATAACTGTGCGCCGGATTCAGCCGACCCATGTCAAAGCTCTGCAGACTTTCAACACTTAGCGTGCATATCTTTTCACCGGGCTCTGTCAGCCAGTTGCCGTGGACATCGCGCGCAATCTGCGCTGGCATATGCGGATCATGCACAACAACAGGAACACCTCCAGCCGCGTTCTGCACATCAAACTCGACAGCTTCGATCCCGATGCTTCGCAGGTACTGGAACCCTTCAAGCGTGTTTTCAGGCAGGACGCCGCGTGCACCACGATGACCATAGATCATAGGCTGGCCCTGTGGGCGCAGGTAAGGGTTTGTCATGAGTCTGCTGCCTTCACGCCACGCGTTGACCCGTCGCACCATCAAACGGGTGCAGCTTGTCGCGTTTGATACTGAATGACAGGGTCTCGCCTTCCTGCACATTCGGGACATGTGGCAAACGCACGACCATTGTCTCCTTGATGCCGTCAAAGGTCAGGTGCAAATGGCTTTCTGCGCCTGCTGGTTCCAGCAACATCAGCCTTCCGCTGAGGGTCATCTCATCCGCGGCTGCAGGCTCCAACGCCAGATCTTCTGGGCGAATGCCAATAAGATCCGCGGCTGAAGGGATATGGGCCAGCGAGTCTGCAGAGACCAAACCGCGCATATAGTCGAGTGGTAGCATATTCATGGCAGGCGAGCCGATGAAACCCGCCACAAATGTAGTGGCCGGTCGCGAATATACTTCCATCGGCGTGCCGATCTGCTCGATCCGGCCACCGCTCAGCACGACCAGCCGGTCAGCCATGGTCAAGGCTTCAAGCTGGTCATGCGTGACATACAGTGATGTCGTACGCAGCCGCTTCTGCAATTGCCGGATCTCAACCCGCATCTGCACGCGCAATTTCGCGTCAAGATTGGACAGGGGCTCATCAAACAGAAACGCCGCCGGTTCGCGCACAAGAGCGCGCCCCATCGCCACGCGCTGGCGTTGTCCACCCGACAATTGACGAGGCTTGCGTGCCAAAAACTGCTTGATTTCGAGCATTTGAGCGGCTTCATTCACCCTGCGTTCAATCTCTGCCTTGTTGAATCCACGATTCTTCAACCCATAAGCGAGGTTGTTGAAAACTGTCATATGCGGATAAAGGGCATAGTTCTGGAACACCATCGCTATGTCGCGATCTGCCGGTTCCAACTGGTTCACAACCCGGTCGCCGATCTTCAGCGTGCCTTCGGTGATCGTCTCCAGCCCTGCAACCATGCGCAGAAGCGTGGATTTGCCGCAGCCTGACGGGCCGACAAGCACAATCATCTCACCATCGGCAATGTCTATATTGACATCCGTCACCGCGCGCACATCGCCCGCATAGACCTTGCCCAGATTGTCCATCGTAATGGAAGCCATGTGTTATTTCTCCGTCTCGGTCAGGCCCTTCACGAACAGGCGCTGCATGAACAGGATGACAAGAATGGGCGGCAGCGCGGCCAGCACCACAGTGGCCATGACCAGATGCCACAAGGGCTCTGAGTCGCCGCCAGTGACCATGCGCTGAATACCCATGACGATGGTGTAATATTCCGGGTCAGTCGTGATCAGCAGTGGCCAGAGATACTGGTTCCAGCCGTAGATGAACATGATCACAAACAGCGTCGCGATCGTCACCCCCCCAACTTCC
>SKWJ01000143.1 GCA_007128995.1 Paracoccaceae bacterium | reverse complement strand
TCCAGACCCAAACAGTCCGCTACATAGCGTCTCAACCGTGGCCCTTCCCGAATTCCCTGATGTTCGGATGCACCGCCCGCGCACAGTCAACCGCGATAACCCTCGATCACGAACTGGAAGATGCGCGTTGGCTGTCGCGCGAAGAAGTCCTTGCGTCCTGGTCGGGCGACCATCCTGATATTGTCCCGGCGCGCAAAGGGTCAATTGCCCATTACATGATTGGAAAATGGCTTGCAGGCCATGTCTGAGCCATAGGTCCGACCCTTTGTCGGGGCTTGCATTTCCCGCCACAGGCTTTCAGGATACCGCCGATGAAGTTTAAACAGCACGACTCCCCCGGAAGCACCTCGATGTATTGGACTGTCCCGAATATACTGACTGTCCTGCGCCTACTGGCTGCGCCAGGTGTTGCTGTGATGTTCCTGTATTTCCATCGTCCATGGGCAGACTGGTTTGCGCTGGTTCTGTTTGCGCTGGCAGCGATCACAGATTTCTTTGACGGGTATCTGGCACGCGCATGGAAACAGGAAAGCCGCATTGGCGCAATGCTCGATCCGATTGCCGACAAGGCGATGGTGGTTATCGCGCTTCTGGTCATCACCGGCTATAGTGGTATGGACCCTTGGCTGATCCTGCCTGCAACAGCTATCCTGTTCCGGGAAGTCTTTGTTTCAGGTCTTCGCGAATTTCTGGGCGCAAAGGCTGGGCTTCTGAAAGTGACACCGCTTGCGAAATGGAAAACTACGGCGCAGATGACGGCAATTGCCGTCCTCTTCCTTGCCATGGGATTGGAATATGTTCGGGAGGCCAGTATCCTGCGCAGTCATTCTGAACTGATTGCCACTCTCAGCGATATTGGCACGGAAGACATGAGTGTCGTGGATTTCGCGCGCCATGGCGGAAATATGGTCTGGCAGTTTGGGCTGGCACTGATCTGGATCGCTGCATTTCTGACCCTGGTGACAGGCTGGGATTACTTCCGCAAGGCACTGCCCCATCTGAAGGACGATATCACATGAGGCTGGAATTGTTGTATTTCGCCTGGGTCCGTGAACGTATCGGCATCCCACGAGAGACGGTCGAAACCGAAGCACAGACCGTGGCGGCATTAGTCTCAGAGCTTTCTGCACGCGAAGACCGTTATGCCTTGGCGTTTTCTGACCTGACCTCATTGCGAGTGGCGGTCGATCAGGTTTTGACGGATTTTGACGCCCCGCTTTCTGAAGCGCGCGAAGTCGCGTTCTTCCCCCCAATGACCGGAGGCTAGGCGTGGATATTCGTGTTCAGGCCGAAGCTTTTGATTTTGGTGCAGAGGCAAACAGCTTTGCACAAGCCCGCACAGATACAGGTGCAGTTGTGACCTTCTGCGGAATTGTTCGGGATACAGAGATCGACCC
The DNA here is from genome assembly GCA_007128995.1 of Paracoccaceae bacterium. Classification (GTDB taxonomy): domain Bacteria; phylum Pseudomonadota; class Alphaproteobacteria; order Rhodobacterales; family Rhodobacteraceae; genus Roseinatronobacter. The sequence continues at coordinate 1,622 of SKWJ01000143.1, read as the reverse complement.
GCTGAACTCCATGGAAATCGAGCATTACCCCGGCATGACAGAGCGCGCTCTGGCCGAAATCGCTGCCGAGGCGCAACGACGCTGGGCGCTGCTGGATGTGCTGATCATTCACAGATACGGTCTGATGACGCCCGGCGAAAAAATCATGATGGTTGCGACTGCGTCCGCACACCGCGCCGATGCGTTTGCTGCCGCCGATTTCCTGATGGATTATCTGAAATCCCGTGCACCATTCTGGAAAAAGGAACATCGAACTGCCGGAACTGATTGGGTACAGGCCAAGGAAAGTGACGAAGCGGCCCTTGGGCGCTGGTGACCCTGCATCATCAGGCCACTTCCCTGTGATGCGCCCCGCGCCCGAGTGCAGGATTTCGATTGTCCCCCCACCTGAGCAACGCAACAGAAAGGGCGGCCGAAGCCGCCCTTTCAATCTGAAACAGTAGGTAAATGCTCAGTTTTGCGTAGCGCTGGCCAGATCTACAGAGACGCCAGGCCCCATTGACGAACTGACAGACACCTTGCGCAGATAGGCACCTTTCGCGCCTGTCGGCTTTGCCTTTGCCACAGCATCCACGAAGGCACGCAGGTTCTGTGCGAGCTTCTCAGCATCAAAAGAGACCTTGCCGATACCAGCATGGATGATGCCTGCCTTCTCGACACGGAACTGGACCTGACCGCCCTTGGCGCTTTTGACGGCTTCGGCAACATCCATTGTCACGGTGCCAACCTTCGGATTCGGCATCAGGTTGCGCGGACCAAGAATCTTACCCAGACGGCCGACGATCGGCATCATGTCCGGCGTTGCGATGCAACGATCAAACTCGATCTTGCCTGACTGGATGGTTTCCATCAGATCTTCGGCGCCAACAATATCTGCACCGGCTTCTTTTGCTTCATCGGCTTTCGGGCCGCGCGCAAACACTGCAACGCGCACCGTCTTGCCCGTGCCATTCGGCAGGCTGACCACACCACGAACCATCTGGTCCGCGTGGCGTGGGTCTACACCCAGGTTCATTGCGATCTCGACGGTTTCATCAAATTTGGCAACCGCATTGGTTTTCACCAGCTCGATGGCTGCTTCGACAGACAGGTTTTCCTTACCTGCAAACGCTTCGCGGGCGGCTTTGATCCGTTTTCCTACTTTGGCCATAGCCTTACCCTTTCACCTCGATACCGATCGATTTGGCAGAGCCAGCAATAATCTGCATGGCGCCTTCGACGGTGGTTGCATTGAGGTCCTTCATCTTCGCTTCGGCGATTTCGCGAACCTGCTTTGTGGTTACGGTCCCGGCAACATTGCGTCCGGGCGCTTCGGATCCACGCGCACGGTTACGTTTGCCAACAGGCTTCAGGCCAGCCGCCCGTTTCAGATACCACGACGCCGGCGGCGTCTTCAGATCCATCGTAAACGACTTATCCTGATAGTAGGTGATCACTGTCGGAATTGGCGAGCCCGGCTCCATCTCGGCGGTGCGCGCATTGAATTCCTTGGTGAACATCATGATGTTGATCCCGCGCTGACCCAGCGCAGGGCCGACAGGGGGGGACGGGGTCGCCTTGCCTGCCGGTATTTGCAGCTTCAGCTGCCCGATCACTTTCTTGGCCATCTGGCCTCTCCTTCT
>SKWJ01000434.1 GCA_007128995.1 Paracoccaceae bacterium | reverse complement strand
GTATCGCTCATCCAATCCAGAATACCAGTCTGACCAACTGTCCAAAGAAAAACAGACAGAACCAGTATTGCAGGGGCATATCCTTTGGTGAACGCTTTGAGAACCAGCGGCGTAGCAATGAGGAAATATATATACATTGGCAATATTCCCATATGCTTTGAAGCCCCAACCAAGCCCAGCGACGCTAGGGTGAAGAAGATCGGTTCGTTTGCGTAATGGCTAAGTATGCTAGGGTATAGATTGAAGAAGGATAGAATAACTGCAGAAGAAAGGAATATTAATACAAGCCCAGCTTGATGTGTCCAGATCGTGTAAATTCTGCTCCAGATGGCTTGTTTAAGGTCGGAATATGAGCTCTTTAAATATTTACTCGTATACACAAGCCCAACTACAAATCCAGAAATGAACACAAAGCCCTGAGCGTCTTCTACGAAACCAAAATAATGATGGTTCAATCTTCCAAGTATGGTTTTGAGTTCAACATTCAGATGGATAACCATCATGAAGAACAGAAAAAACCCTCTGAAGCCGTCAATTATCGATATCCGCATGTTGATGCTCCGCTATTGGCAGCGTTGGCGCTGAAAAAAGCCAACGCTCTTTAAATTAACTTGACCTCTTTAGATGTGGATTTGTATTTTGATTTGAAGAATCTGGATCGGACCAGTCGCAGTCAGGAACTTGTTTGTTGCGCGCGGACTGCGGACGCTCGTTCATGCACTGACCCCCAAACGTTCGCCCACGCCCTTGCGGGCTTGCAAGGGCCGCCACCAGTCTTCGTTCGCGAGATACCAGTCCACCGTGCGGGCCAGCCCCTCTTCAACGGTGACAGAAGGACGCCAGCCCAGCTCCTCGCGAATGCGTGTCGGGTCGATCGCGTAGCGCGCGTCATGTCCTGGGCGGTCAGTGACAAAGGTGATCTGATCGGCATAGCTGCCTTGCGGCTTTGGGCGCTTCGCGTCAAGGATCGCGCACAGCGTATGCACGAGTTCAAGATTCGTGCGCTCATTCTCGCCACCGATATTGTAGCTGCGTCCGACCCGGCCCTGGTTCAGCACCAGCAGCAGCGCATCGGCGTGATCTTCCACATACAGCCAGTCGCGCACATTTGAGCCGTCGCCATAAATCGGCAACGGCCTGCCTGCCAGCGCATTCAGAATGATGACCGGAATCAGCTTTTCCGGAAAATGAAACGGGCCGTAATTGTTGGAACAATTCGTCATCACCACGGGCAGGCCATAGGTGTGATGCCAGGCCTGAACCAGATGGTCGGAAGCCGCCTTGCTGGCGGAATAGGGCGAGCGCGGATCATAGGGGGTGGTCTCGGTAAACTGTCCGGTTGGACCCAGACTGCCAAAGACCTCATCCGTGCTGATATGATGGAACCGAAAGGTTTCCGGGCGTCCTGCGGCAGTCCAGTAGCTGCGCGCGGCTTCGAGCAGTTCATATGTGCCCGTCACATTGGTCGAGATGAAACTGTCCGGCCCGTCGATCGAGCGATCCACATGCGATTCAGCGGCCAGATGCATGACAGCATCCGGGTGATGGGTCGCAAACACCCGCGCCAACGCTGCGCGGTCGCGAATATCGGCATGTTCGAAAGCATAACGCGGGCTCGTTGCAACACTTGCCACATTCTCAAGGCAGGCGGCATAGGTCAGCGCATCAAGATTGACCACCGAATGCCCCCGCGCGATGGCGAGTCGGACCACGGCAGAACCGATGAACCCTGCGCCGCCGGTGACAAGGATTTTCATGGCGCAGCCTCGAATACAAATGGCGTGTCGAAGTCAGCGAAAACGGGTGCTTCTGCGTCTTTTGCAGACAGCACTGGCGCCGGGATGCCCCAATCGATCCCGACACTGTCCCAGCGGACCGCGCCGTCGCAATCGGGCGCGTAGATATCGGTGCATTTGTATTGAACTTCGCAATCTTCTGTCAGGGTCAGAAACCCGTGCAAGAACCCCTTGGGCACGAAGATCTGCGCGCCAGTCTCTGATGAAAGTTCGACCGCGACATGCTGGCCGTAATGGGGCGAACCGCGGCGCACATCGACTGCGACATCCAGAATGGTCCCGCGCGAGGCGCGCACAAGCTTGTCCTGCGCATGGGGGGGGCGCTGGTAGTGCAACCCCCTGAGCGTGTGCCGAGGCGCTGAATAGCTGTGATTGTCCTGTACGAAGTCGGGCCAGGTCAACCCAGCCTCTGCAAGGGTACGCCGATTCCAGGTTTCACTGAACCACCCGCGCGCATCCCCAAATCGCCGGGGTGTCACAAGCACAGGGCCGGGAATATCAAAATACTCAAATTGCATGGTCTGTAACCTTTTTGAACATTGGCTACAGGATGGCAATTCTCATAACAAGTCTGAAGGCGGCGTAGCGTCCCGATCTTTCGCGACCAGCGCAGCCTTTGCCTGTCGGAGTGGCGAAAACAGGCCGATGCGCAGGCGCTTGTGGGTTTACTGCGCGCGGTTGCGCCGAAGACGGGCAAGCAGCCCGATCCCGCCAAGGGCCGTTACAAGAAGCCAGCCAGCTGCGGGCAGGGGAATGGGCGCGGGGCTGTTGCCATGTGCCAGCGCACGCTCTGCTCAGCGCAAATAAACCCGACTGTCGCATCCTGAGGGCGTCTGCTGTTTTCATTCGCGTCAGGATATGTCTATGCTCTTGAAATGTCTCATACACCTGCTTCAACCCGAATTGTGGCGTCGCGCCCCGGCAACGGGCCCGGGCAACGGGGCGCTCCGGCACTTGGTCGGCGGGCCGTTCTGATGCTGGGCGTTTCGTTTTCACTCGGGTCAAGCTGGTTGTGGCGCAAGGCGCATGGGTCGTCACAATCCGCCAAACTGACCGCTGTCTTTCTGGGGCAGTCAGAAATTCAGTACTTGTTTGCAACTGCCGGGTTCTGGAACAATCTGGGCGTTGTGTCTTTGCCGACAGAGCCGAACCTGATCGTGTATGGCTATTCAACAGCGGGCAATCTGACCGATGGGCGCCCTGTGACCACCGCCTCGGTGACGGCG
>SKWJ01000041.1 GCA_007128995.1 Paracoccaceae bacterium | reverse complement strand
GTGCGCATCGGCAAGGATGGTAGCGCGAAAGAAGAGATCCGTTGGGAAGGCGAAGGTGGCCAGCCCGAGCCGCAGGAAATTCCCGGTGACGAAGGCAGCCACGCGCGTGGTTATGTGAACGCTCCCGGCGGTGGATACCAGATCCATGATGGCACGATCGTTATCGCGTCGATCACATCCTGCACCAATACCTCCAACCCTTATGTGATGATCGGGGCTGGACTTGTCGCGCGCAAGGCAGCAGCCCTTGGTCTGACACGAAAGCCTTGGGTCAAAACCTCGCTGGCTCCGGGCTCGCAGGTCGTTTCGGCCTATCTGGAAGCGGCTGGGCTTCAGGAAGATCTGGACAAGATCGGTTTCAACCTTGTGGGTTACGGATGCACGACCTGCATCGGCAACTCTGGCCCGCTCGCGCCTGAGATCTCAGAGGCGATCAACAAATACGATCTTATTGCCACGTCTGTGCTGTCGGGCAACCGCAATTTTGAAGGACGCATAAGCCCCGACGTGCGGGCGAATTACCTCGCCTCGCCACCTCTCGTTGTGGCATATGCTCTTGTCGGGGACATGAATGTCGACATCACGAAAGAGCCACTGGGCAAGGATCGTGATGGCAACAATGTCTATCTCAAGGATATCTGGCCAACTCAGAAAGAGATAGCAGAACTCGTCGAGGCAACGGTAACGCGCGAGGCGTTCCAGTCAAAATACGCAGATGTGTTCAAGGGCGATGAGAAATGGCAGGGTGTCGAGACCACGGACCTTGAGACATATGACTGGCCGTCCTCTTCCACCTACATCCAGAATCCGCCCTATTTCCGCGACATGCCCAAGGAAGCGGGGACGATTTCCGACGTCAAAGGGGCCCGGATCCTAGCCATTCTTGGCGACATGATCACGACGGATCATATCAGCCCGGCCGGCAGCTTCAAACAGACAACACCGGCAGGAAAATACCTCGAAGAACGCCAGGTGCCGGTGCGCGAATTCAACTCCTACGGCTCGCGGCGCGGCAACCACGAAGTGATGATGCGCGGCACCTTCGCCAATATCCGCATCCGCAACGAGATGCTCGACGGCGTAGAGGGCGGCTATACCAAAGGCCCCGACGGTGCACAGACCTCGATCTACGACGCCGCGATGGCCTATCAGGACGCTGGCACGCCGCTGGTCATCTTCGGCGGCAAGGAATATGGTGCTGGATCGTCCCGCGACTGGGCTGCCAAGGGAACCAGTCTTCTTGGCGTCAAGGCTGTGGTCGCGGAAAGTTTCGAGCGGATCCATAGGTCCAATCTTGTTGGCATGGGGGTTATGCCTTTCGAGTTTACGGGTGGCGACACCCGCAAATCACTGAACCTGAAAGGCGATGAAGTGATCTCGATCACCGGACTGGAAGGTGATCTCAAGCCACTCTCAGAGGTTCCCTGTACGATCACCTATGCAGATGGAACCGAAAAGCAGATCACGCTCAAATGCCGGATCGATACGGGTATCGAAAAGGAATATGTCGAGCATGGCGGTGTGCTGCACTATGTGCTGCGCGATCTTGCCAAAGCATCTTGAGGCAGTACGGTTCATGCGACACGACACAGACCCCGGCCAGAGCGCCGGGGTTTTTGTCCTCTTGGCCTGTTGACGCTGGCAGGCTAACGGAATAGCCAGACCAAAAACAGGACGACGCCGCCCTCATGCCCACCCGTATCATCGCCCTTTCCCTGCTCGGTTTCACAATGGGCTTCATCATCCTGATGGCGTCAGTCACTTTCTTCGTGCGCGACCCACTGCCGATTGTTGGCGCGAATCAGACCTTGTTGCTTCATACGACCGAAATCATGCCACAAATACGGACATCGGTGGCAATTGACGGGGCCTATCGGGTAGATCTGACTGTCGAGCATTCAGAGTTGCAAGACCCCGAAGTCATCCTGCGCCCTGTCGGTGGTCAGGAAATCGCGCTAGATACCGGCATGGACAGCAGTGGTGCATGGTCCGGGTCCGGGCAGATGACCCGTCCGGGACGATGGGAGCTCATCCTGAGAGACGGAACAACCCGAGAGATCATGCCCTTTATCGTTCGGGAATAGTAGGCGCTGATCGCACCTTGCAGACCCAAATGCCCGATTGGGGCGCGGAAATCCCGCATTTTCATAAAGGATTACTGCATCCGGCGCTGATAGCAAACTGCAGGCAACTATATCGGAACGGCGCCCGCGCTTTGCGAGAGCTACTGGGCACCTTCCCTAACCTGCAAGCGGTGCGCCAGCGCCGTGGTTTCGGCGTGATGTGGCTTCGGGCATGCCGTCGTGTGTTGAGTTTGCGGAAGGCTGGCCGTGGAGCAGAAAAGCGAGCGCCTGATGGAGGCGCATGGATCGAGGTCCTTGATGCTCCGACCGGACGGTGGTGTTGGCCGGATGATCTCAAGGCGCGGGTTGTGGCTGAGAGCTTTCAACTCGGCGCGCGGATCTGCGATGTTGCAGCGAACGCCCGGCTTCTTTCAGGATGGCATGTTCAGGCTCATAAAGGGGAACTGATCCTACCCGTCGGTATGGCGCCGGCATTCGTGCCGCTGATCGGGCCTTTCGCTGCTGCCGCTACCGCTGCTGAGTCGACCGGCACATGCGTGATAACGGTCTAGATTTGCGGCGCAGTCATTCATCTGAAACTGGATTGCAGTCCGGACCGCGCGATGGCCCTGGAGGCGGCTTTGAAGAAGGCGCTGTGATCTTTCCGGATCGCGCAGTACGGATTTTGATAGCGACCAATCCGGTCGACTTCCGAAAGGGTCATGATGGGCTAGTAGCCATGGCGCATACCAAGTAGTCCGTGGTGCCCAAGGCGGGGCTGATGGAGGTGTTGTGGTCCAAGCGCGACGACCAGATCAAGGTTCGGTTCTGAGATGGCAGCAGGATCGTGATGATCTACAAGCGCCCGGGACAGGGGGCTTTACCTGGCCGAAACTGCCCCTTGAACGTAAGCATTCGCCGAGGGCCGTCTGGCTGTTTAGCGGGCTGAGCGTTTATCGAGTGTCC
>SKWJ01000355.1 GCA_007128995.1 Paracoccaceae bacterium | reverse complement strand
GATATGTCGGCAGATTCTGTCGTGTCAGCGCCAGCACCGAAGGGGTACGTTCGCTGGTCAGGGCCAGTTCCCAAGCTTCGGCAGTCTCGACCGTGTCACAGGGCCGGAACACATGCATGTTGGGCGTTGCGCGCAGCATCGCCAGATGTTCGACCGGCTGGTGTGTCGGGCCATCTTCGCCCAGACCGATCGAGTCGTGCGTCATGACATACGTCACAGGCACGCCCATCAGTGCCGACAGGCGCATGGAACCACGCGCGTAATCGGTGAAGCACAGAAAAGTCCCACCATAGGGTTTCAACCCGCCGTGCAGTGCCATCCCGTTCATCGCCGCGGCCATGCCGTGCTCGCGGATCCCGAAATAGATATAACGGCCTTTGCGATCCTCGGCCGAAAACACGCCAAGCCCGGCAGTTTTTGTATTGTTTGATCCTGTAAGATCGGCCGATCCGCCAATCGTTTCCGGGCAGACCTGATTCACGACTTCCAGCACCATTTCCGAGGATTTGCGTGTCGCAACGCTCGGGGCGCTTTCGGATATTTGCTTCTTGAAGGCGCGGATCGCCGCCGGGAACTTCTTTGGCACCTCACCAGACATGCGGCGGGTGAACTCTGACTGCTTCGCCGCCGAGAGTTTGGAAAAGCGTGTCTGCCATTCCTGATGCGCCGCAGCGCCGCGCGCTCCGATCTTGCGCCAAGCCTCCAACACTTCAGTCGGAATCTCAAAGGCCCCGTAAGGCCAGCCATAGATTTCTTTCGTCGCAGCGATTTCAGCGTCCCCCAGCGGTGAGCCATGCGCGCCGGATGTGTCTGCTTTTTTCGGACTCCCGAAGCCGATGATCGTCTTGCAATCAATCAGGACAGGACGATCCGAACTGCGCGCCGCGCTCAAGGCGCGGTCGATATCTTTCGGATCATGCCCGTCGCATGACAGAACACTCCACCCCGCAGACGCGAACCGCGCCCGCTGGTCGGTCGCATCAGACAGGCTGACCCGTCCGTCAATCGTGATATCGTTATTGTCCCACAGCACAATCAGGCGGCTGAGTTTTTGATGCCCTGCTAGGCCGATTGCTTCGTGGCTGATACCCTCCATCAGGCAGCCGTCACCTGCGATTACATAAGTGCGATGATCGGTGACGCTGGCCCCGAATTCTGCACGCAGTTTCGCTTCGGCCATGGCAAAGCCCACAGCGTTGGACAGGCCTTGACCCAAGGGGCCGGTCGTTGTCTCGATCCCTTTTGCATGGCCATATTCCGGATGGCCTGCAGTGATCGCGCCCCACTGTCGGAAGTTCTTCAATTGCTCCAGCGTCATGTCCTGATACCCGGTCAGATAGAGCAACGCATACAGGAGCATCGATCCATGTCCGGCAGACAGGATGAACCGGTCACGGTCAGCCCAGTCCGGGGCGGCGGCGTCAAATTTCAGATGCCTCTCGAACAGGACCGTCGCCACATCGGCCATTCCCATCGGCATTCCGGGGTGACCAGAGTTTGCGGCCTGAACCGCATCCATCGCAAGAGCACGAATAGCCGTGGCTTTGTTCCAGTGATCAGGTTCCGCATCGCGCAAGGCAGCTATATCCACGTCGGTCATTCCTCATCTGGCCAATGTTAGCGGCGTCATAGCAGCCTTGGCCGTAAGTTCAAGCAAAGCAATGCCGCGTGCGTGCGCAAAATGTGACAGCATGTTGGAATATGCCAGCTTTGCGGTTAGTCTTTCAATTGCGACGGCTTGCGGATCGGTTCAATCGATTCGGGGTGTCGACTGGTCAAAAGAGCATTGAAACAGAAAGCGAAATCGCATGAGCAATGTATCCGACCTTGAGCGTCGCTTAAGTCGCGCGCTGGATCGAATCGCCCGCAGTGCAGAACGGATCGGCACAACGCCGCAGGCGCCCGATAATTCCCTCGAACTCAACGACCTGCGCACTGCCCTTGAAGCCGAGCGCGCAAAGTCGGCGCAATTGTCGGAAAGGCTTGGCGCGGCCAAGCAGCGGCAGGAAAGTTCGTTTTCGTCGCTGGAGCGGAAAGTCGCGCGGATGACTGAGCAACTGGATTTGCAAAGTCTGGAAATGTTGCGCCTGAAAAAGGCAAATACCAAGCTGATCGAGGCGAATCGGCAGTTGCGGGAAAGCCACGAGGCTCAGGTGATTGAACCCAGCACCATCAATCGCTCACTCGTCGCAGAACTGGAGGCGCTGCGCGCCGAGCGCGCGGCTGAAGCGGCCGAGATGGAAGATGTTCTGGGAGAATTGAAACCCCTGATTTCGCCGGAGGATGCCAATGCCTGAACAGGTCATCACGATCGGCCACAAGGAATTCACGGTCGCTTGCCAGACTGGCGAAGAGCCGTATCTGATTGCCGCGGCCGAGATGCTCGATGTGGAAGCGCGCACATTGCTGAACCAGATCGGTCGGGTTCCAGCCGAACGGATGTTGCTTATGGCCGGGCTGATGCTGGCGGACAAGACAGCCGAGGCAGAAGACAAGGTAAAGGCGGCGGAAGAAGAAATAGCGTCGCTGCGTGACGAGATCGCGCGCCTGCATGCGCGCCCGGTGCCCGAACCGCGCCGCGTGGAAGTGCCCGTAATCCCGGCGGATGTGACCGATGCTCTGACCGAACTGGCTGCACGCGCAGAATCTGTTGCGGATGAGATGGAGGCGCGCGCACAGTCTTAGCGCGGCACATTCGCTTTGCGCGGTTTGCCGCCCGGCCGCCAGCCTTGTGGTGGCGAAGCTAATGCTCAGTCAGAACGGAAACTGCACGCGTCAGGGCAGGCGGAAACTCTGGATGTGCATAAATCGCGTTATGCCCCGTTGCCAGTCGACGCAGGAAGGCGGGTTCGCGGCCAACATCCTGTAGTCCTGCCAGAAGGGCCTCTGCGCGGGCGGGTGGGATCACCTCGTCCTGATCGGCCAGAATGAGCGCAACAGGAACTTTGCTCTTTTCAAGCGCACCCAGCACATCCATGTCATGGCGGAAAAGCCATCGTACCGGAGCCCATGGCAGGCTCTGGCGGGCGACGGCG
>SKWJ01000346.1 GCA_007128995.1 Paracoccaceae bacterium | reverse complement strand
CCCGTCGAGCGACACGAGCCAGTCGCGCTCTGCCCAGATCGGCGTTTCATACATGCCGATTGTCATGATGTCGAATTGCCCACCGCTGGTCGCGATATCCTGGGTCACACGCTGGCGCAGGGTAACCGCTCGATTGTTACCGCGGTCCATTTTCCTTGACGCGCGCGATGACGTCTGGATCGTTGACAAAATCCTCAAGGAAGCCGTGCCAGTGCTCCGAGGATCGCCTCGCATCGCTGAGCATGTCGCGCAGTTCTTCAATGCCATGGGCGGTGATCAGCTTGGTGTTTTCATCAGTGGCAGTATCGACGCTGATGATGTTCCCATAGCTTAGGTTGTCGTCGTTGCTGACGATAGCTTCCAGCATTTCAAGGTCCTCGCCCAGCATCTGGGCAACGCGCTCAAGGGCGTATAGGTGTGTGACTTTCGGCATTATGCGGCATCGGCCTGAGTGGTGGCCATTGGTGACCAGTTCCATGGGAGCAGTTCATCGAGGCGGTTGATCTTGTGATCGTGGATGCGGGCGAGGATGTCAGCGAGGTATGCCTGTGGATCAAGGCCGTTCATTTTGGCGGTTTCGATCACTGTCATGGCTCGGGCGAGGGTTTCCGCGCCTGTGTCTGCCCCCGCGAATAGCCAATTCTTTCTTCCGATTCCAATCGGTCTGAGAGCGCGCTCGGCCGGATTGTTATCAATGGCCACCCGACCGTCTTCAAGAAACAGGCTGAACGCGGCGCGTCGGCTGAGGCCATAGCGAAAGGCCTTGGCCAGATCGCCCTTGCCGGGGATCAGTGCCAGCTGGCTTTCGGCCCAGGCGAAGAAGGCGTCGACCTTGGGGGCGCTGTGTTTCTGGCGTGCGGCAAGGCGGATCTTGACGGGCTGGCCGGTGATCTCGCGCTCGATGTCATAGAGCGCGCCGATACGGTCCAGCGCCTCGCGGGCGATGGCGGATTTGGTCTTGCTCCATTCATCATGGAAGTCGCGGCGCAGATGCGCCCAACACGCTGCTTCACGCAGACGGGGTGTTCCGTCGGGGTCCGGATCATAGAGCTTGGCATACCCTTTATAGCCATCCGCTTGCAGGATGCCGCGGGTCTTGGCCAAGTGGCGATGGACGTGCTCTTCCTTCCAATCGGGTGCGAAGGTGTAGACCGCTCCGGGTGGCGCAGCACCCGCCCACGGCCGTTGGTCGCGGATATAGGCCCAGATCCGGCCCTTCTTCACGCCCTTGCCCAGCCCTCTGTCACGCAGGGATTTGTCCAGAACGCGGATCGGGGTGTCGTCGGCATGAAGCAGGTCACTGGCCATGATATCGGCCTCGATCCGCTCGATCAGTGGCTGCAACACCTTCATTGCGCGCCCGCACCAGTCGACCAGTGTGCTGTCGGGAATGTCGGCCCCCATGCGCGCGAAGATTTCATTCAGACGATACAGGGGAAGGTGGTCATCGTATTTCGAGACCAAGATGTAGGCCAGAAGCATCGCGCTTGCCATGCAGCCAGGGATGGGTCTGCTGGGTGCGGGCTCCTGCACCATCTTCTCGCAGCGTCGGCAGGATTTCTTCAGGCGCGCGATCTGCAGGACCTTGAGTTGTGCTGCGACCAGATCCAGCATTTCGCTGACATCCTCACCCACCAGACGCAGGTCACCGCCACAATCCGGGCAGCAGGTACCAGGATCAAGCTCGCGGCGCTCGCGTGGCGTGGTGTCAGACACGCGGGGGCGACGGCGGGGTTTGCGATCAGCGGTCTCGTCACCGGTGGATGCGGGCGCATCATCTGCAGGGGCAGTGGTGCTCTCCGCCGCTGCGATCAGCAGGTCCTCCAGCGCCAGTTCCAGCTGTTCGATCTCGCGCTCGACCTTCTCCGACGACTTGCCGAAGGCCTGCTTCTTGAGCTTCGCAATGCGCAGCCGAAGGGACTGGATCAGCTGGTCATGGGCCCGGATTGTCGCCGACATCCGCGCATTCTCTGCCTGAAGCGCAGCGATCATCGCCTTCAAAAGCGCAGGGTCTTCGGGCAGGATTGCGGCATCATTTTGCATGCCGCTGACTATCACAGCCGCTCGGGAAACGCCATAAAAACAAGGCATTTCAGCCAGATAAATCACCCCACCCGCGCAGGTGGCGCACCCCAATCCGGACGCCGCCAATCTATTCCTTCCCACAGCATCGCCAGCTGTGCCGAGGTCAGACGCGCAGCCCCGGAGGTGGTATTCGGCCAAGGAAAGCGGCCGCGCTGAAGCACCTTGTAATAAAGGCAAAACCCCTGCCCATCCCAATAGAGCAACTTCAACCGGTCCCCCTTGTGCCCCCGAAACGCAAACACCGCTCCCCCTGTCGGCTTCTGGCGCAACACATCTTGCGCCAGTGCCGCAAGACCTGCGATCCCCTTGCGCATGTCGGTTGCGCCACAGGCCAGATAGACCCGAACGCCCGTACCCGGCCCGATCATGCGCCATCCACCGCGCGGATCAGCCGTGTCAGCGCCGTCTCCGCGATATCGCTCTCGAACCGCAGCGTGCGCCCTTTCGCCAGACGCAACTCAATCCAGACCGCAGGCGCAGGATCCGTCAGCACGGGCAGGTTCGAAATGGGGGGCGCATCAACTGGCAGAAACAACGCCCCAGAAATCGGTGACCAGAGCGCCTTGCGCTTCAGTTCGTGACGCCAGGCATAAATCTGTTGCCGGGTTACGTCGTGCCGCTGAGCAACCTGCGTGACCGTCGCGCCACCAACACCGACCGCACTCACGATCGCCAGCTTCTCGTCATCCCCCCAATAACGGCGCCGCTCGACCCCCAGAATTTCGCCCCGCATGACCCCTCCGCGCATAAGACACGTCGCAAACGACGTCGCTATGCACGTGTCTTAGCCCATCAAGCCGCCACGCGGCAGGCGGTGACAATCGGGCCGTTACGGTTCTGCGAAGGTGTTGCAGTGCGCAGGTTGTCCCAGCGGTTGTTGCTGCGATTGGTATCGATATGGTCAACCTGCCCCGCTGGCCATTCCCCGTCCTTATGCAGGAACGCTAGGCGGTG
>SKWJ01000241.1 GCA_007128995.1 Paracoccaceae bacterium | reverse complement strand
TGCAGCATTATCCCTTGAAATGCTGCAGTGCAGCAATTATGTCAGGACTACGCGCAGGGGTCATGTCAGACGCTCTGCGATCATCGCAAGCAAGGAGAGACACCATGACCAACCCTGACGAATATACCAAAATGATGAAAGAAATGATGGGGTCCATGCCAATGGACACATCGGCCCTGCAGGAAGCGTTCAAATCGCAAGCCGCCATGATGGAACAGATGACCAAAGTGGCGCTGGAAGCCGCTGAGAAATCGACCGAAGTGTCCGCCAAATGGACCAAGGCGACCTTTGAGAAAGCAGGCAATGTCGCGACCACGAAGGACGATCCGGCCGAGTATTCGCAGGCCATGACAAATTTCGCTTCTGCGCAGGCTGAACTGGCCTCCGAGCATGTCTCTGAATTTGCCGAAATCGCGAAAAAACTGCAGATGGATACGATGGAACTGTTGATGGCTGCGGGCAAGGATATGCAACAAGACGCAACTGCTGCGGTCCAGAAGGCGACCGATGCGGTCACCAATGCAGCTGCAGCCCCGGCCGCCACGAAGGCCCCCGTTGCCAAGAAACCCGGCGCCAAATAAGGCGCGAAACAGTCTTCCCGGTCCGGCGATCCTCCCAGTCGGATCTGGCAAGAAAGAGGGCACGCGCGATGCGCGTGCCCTTTTTGTCTGGACGAACATTCCACCATGTTCTGGCACTCGCGCCCGAAGCGCCGCCCCGTTGTTTCGTGACGGTGTATTCATTGGCGATAATACCCTCCTGAAGGGTTTCGTCCGAGGTGATGTGGCCGTATTCGGTCTGAATCTGTCGGCAGAGCCTGCGCGCCAGATCGCGGATTGCCTCAACCACCGTCTCCCCGGCATCCTTGGTAGGCCGCTACCGAGGCAGGTTCTTGATTGTTTGGCGAGACAGTAGCTGGGTGATGGGCATCTGCAAGATGAACGTTGTCAACGTGCATTTAAAATTGACCCAGCATGATCATAAAAAATGACCCAGCTCAGGGGTAGCAAAGCCCACAGACGAGCAGCCCCCATTTAGCAGGCTCGTCTGTGGCCTTTCCAGTCAAAAAGCTGATTTACCTTACGGAAGATCAGCCAGAGCGAATATCAGATTTTCGCTTCGATCACCGGTTTAACTCTGAAAACGAGGCGATCCGGCAATTGATCGAACGCGGGCTCCAAGCGGTCGAGAAGGATCGCACCACATAACACCGGGGCCGGTCCGACGCCTCGTTGACAGATCAGTTCTGCCGCCAGAGACATGACAAACTTTGCAAGGTGAAGTTGCCACTGATCTGCGTCAACTCGTCCCAAGTCTGAGCGCAAATCGCCACGCGCGATCGTCCAGCAAAGCGCCGTCATATCCCGAAGTCAAAATTGCCAGCTTTATCTATGGCACTCTGTGCCGAAGTTGCGGTCGGCTGATATCATGACAGCCCGCGCATGATGAAAATGATGCAGCGGGTGTAACATTGGCCTGCGTACGAACGAACTTCTTTGTGATGCCGCGGTCCCATATGGGTTTGTCTGGCTTTGATCACAGCGCGGCGAACATGCCGTTTCTTTTCCACATCCACAGCGCGACCTTATCACATGCAGGGCTAAGGCCCGGGTCCGCCCATGAATGTTGCGTCTTTGAACCCTGTTTCAGCGCAGACTGGCACAAGGTGATCGCATGCTGCGCATGATCGCCCAATTTACGCTCCTTGCCAGCCTGTCAGGCGCACCTGCGCTTGCTGGATCTGGCATGACGCTGCATTTCAAGGGCGAGACACGATCCTTTACCCCGCAAATGGAGGGCGCGCGCACTGGTTTTACGCGGTTTCTGAGCGTCGATGCTGTCAGCATGGAAGGCGCAGATGGTCCCGCGCGGCTGGTGCTGGAACTCTCCCTGCCACCAGCGGCGCGCATGGGCGATGCGCCCCATGACGCGCGGATCAGCTTTCGCCCGGAAGGATGGCGGGACTATTGGGTCTCGCCGCTCGAATTTCCGCAAGGGGCAGTGAGCATCTCCCATCTGGATTTGTCTGGCCCTGCGCCTCGTATTGCCGGAGTCTTTGAAGTCCCGCTCTGCTTTATCCAAAGCCCGCTTCATGCACCTGATCTGGCCCGCTGCAGTGACGCGCGCGGCCAATTCGATACGTCGCTTATCCCGGATTGAAGGAGGATTTTATGCGCAACCCGATTTGGCTTGCTGTCCCCGCTTTGGCCTTTGCTGCCACCATGGCTGTCGCTGAACCGTCACAATGGGTGCGTGAATGGCCGCAAACAGATTTCAGCCGCACGACCATAGACTTTGGTGAGATAATCTCGGGCGGGCCGCCCAAGGACGGGATCCCGGCGATATGGGAGCCTGCGCATGTCCCTGCTGCGCAGGAAACCCGCCTGGATGACCGTGAACCCGTATTGACCTATGAACATCCCGGTGAAGCGGCGCGCGCCTATCCGATCCGCTATCTGATGTGGCATGAGATCGTGAATGATGTGGTCGGCGGTGTGCCCATTGCCCTCACCTATTGCCCGCTATGCAATTCGGCGATGGTTTTTGATGCGCGCGTGGACGGGTTGCGTCACACATTTGGTGTCTCTGGCAAGCTGCGCCATTCCGACATGATCATGTATGACCGCGAGACGTTGAGCTGGTGGCAACAGGCGGTTGGCGAAGGCGTTGTCGGCCAGCATGCGGGCGCGCTGCTGACGCAACTGCCGGGCTGGATGGAAAGCTGGGCAGAGTTTCGCGACCGCAACCCTGAAGGGCTGGTGATGGATGAGCCCGAATGGCGCCGCGCTTACGGCGCAAACCCCTATGTCGGTTATGACACCTCGGCGCGGCCATTCCTCTATCAGGGCGAGAACCCGCCACATGGCATCAACCCGCTCGCGCGCGTGGTCCGGGTCGAAAATCGGGCCTGGACCTTTGAGCGCTTGCGCGATGCGGGTGAAATCCGCGAGGCGGGCGTGGTGCTCAATTGGTCACCTGGTCAGGCCTCCGCGCTGGATAGCCGCACTATCGCGCAAGGGCGCGATGTCGGCACTGTTCGCG